>JAIBCA010000043.1 GCA_019694345.1 Pyrinomonadaceae bacterium
CCTCGATCAGAGAGAGTTCGTACACGGAATCGACCTGGATCGCGTAGATCCCGGCGTTGATGGCCATTTCGAGCTCCCAAACCTCTTTGCTCGTTCCGTTAAAGATGATCTGGGAGCCTTCAAACCCTATTTCGAGGGCCTTCCAAAGCTCTCCGCCGGAATTGACCTCGAGGTCGCTGCCGGCTTCCCGCACGGTGCGAAGAATGCCCATCGTCGAATTTGCCTTTGCCGCATAGCAAACCTTGAACGGCACTCCGATCGAGTATTCAGCCCGCTTCAGGCGTTCGATGTTGTGTTTTATCCGGCCCTCGCTGAAAACGAAGACCGGCGTGCCGTATTCACGGGCGATCCGGACCGCCGAAACGCCGTCGATGTGAAGTTGGCCGTCGCTGATCGTGAGAAAATTATCTATCTCCCATGCTTGGGGCATAATCATATTTGGGCTGACGGTCACGGTCCGTGCCGGATACCGGCAGGCCCTTTTGTCTTATTTCTTTGATAACTGCAGCCCGGTTCCTCTTGGAAATAGTCCCGGCAGTGAAATGGGCAGCTTTCCGGTAATATCCTGCTGGCCGGTCAAGCCGCGGCCGGCGGCCCGCTGAAGGCTCGGCATATCGCCATACGCGACGAGGTACGAGTCCATTTCGGGAAAAGAGCCGAGCACGTACGGGTTACCAAAACTTACACCGATGACGGTTTTGCCGGCTGAGATGAGGTTTCGGAGTATCGCCGCGCCGCCTTCCGGAATTCCGACACTGTTCTTTGCTCCGGACCGCACGCGGCCGTACAGCCCGACCACGACGACATCGGCTCCGCTGACGGCCTGTCGAGCAGCTTCGATCTGTTCCGGGGTCGAGTTTTCCTGAACGTAGGCGGGCATGAACCGCACACCGGCGGCACGCAGCGAGCCGTTAAGAGCGGCCATCGTCAGAGGGCCGTCAAAACCGTTGGAAATGCCCAGAACCGCTATCCGCTTGGTCCGGTCAAGCGGAATTGAACCGTTGTTATTTTTGACAAGCGTGAGAGCCCTGGTGGCGATCTCATCGGTCAGTTTAGTGGTCTCGGCGCCTGAAACGATGGTATCGATCTGATCGACGGGTGTGATCCGTTCGTCGAAAAGGCCGACCTCATACTTCCAAGCAATCTGGCGGCGGACCGAATCGTCCAACCGGTCCATCGGTATCCGGCCCGTTCTGACCGCTTCGGCCAGTCCGCGCAGCATCGCATCGACATCGGCCGGCTTTTCGAGAATGTCGGTCCCGGCCAGGAACGCCCGGACCCCGGCCTCTTCCTGTGTAAAATAGAGCGTCAGTCCGCTCATGCTCATCGCGTCGGAGACTATCAGGCCCTTAAAGCCCATATCATTGCGAAGAATGCCGGTCTGAACCTTTTGCGAGAGTGTCGCCGGGATCGTCGCTTTTTCTTTGACGATCTCGGCACCCGCTTCGGCATCGCCGCCGCGGTAATTGGCCAGCGGGCTGATCTCTTCGCCGTCGATCTGCGGCAGGGCGATATGAGCGATCATGACCGAGGCGATGCCGCCGGCGACGGCCGCACGAAACGGCACCAGTTCGGTCCTCTCCAAACTCTCACGAGAGTGGTCGATGATCGGCAGGCCTCGGTGCGAGTCGACCGCCGTGTCGCCGTGTCCGGGGAAGTGCTTGGCGGTCGCGATCACCTTCTGACTCTGAATGCCCTGGGCAAAGGCAACGCCGAACCGCGAAACATCGGCCGGATCCTCGCCGAAACTCCGAACGTTTATCACCGGATTTGCGGCGTTATTGTTTACGTCGAGTACAGGGGCATAGACGTGTCTAATGCCGATCGCCTTTGCTTCGCGTCCCGTGATGACACCCATCCGGCGAGCAAAGTCGGGTTCACCGGACGCCGCCACGGCCATCGCCCACGGGAAGTTCGTCGCGTCTTCGAACCGCATGCCGATTCCCGTTTCCGCATCGAGAGACATCAGCAGAGGGATCTTGGCAAGGGCCTGCATCCGGTTCGCGAGGATCGTCGTCTCGTAGATCGGGGCGCCGAAGAAGATGATTCCGCCGACCTTGTTTGCGACAACGTGTCTCTCAAGATCCTTGAAGAACGGGCTTTCGCGGTTGGCAAATCTGGCGTTGATCCCGACATGGACAAGTTGGCCGACCTTTTCCTCGACCGACATCTTCCGCAGGAGTTTGTCGGCATGGTTCCACGCTTTTTTGGACGGCTCCCAAGTCGGAGCCTGCGCGGACCGGGCCGCAACCGTGCCCGAAAGGGAATTTACGATCAATGCGATCAATACTGCAAAACTAAACAGAAACTTCATCTTTATTATTTGGTAAAACTATTGTTGCCAAGCCGGCGATCAGAACTGTTGTGATACTCCCGATCAAGGCGTACCAGGTCCAGGCGATCTTGGTGCCGAGCAAAATATAGAGCATCAGCGAGATGCTCGCGATCATACCGACAAGGGCGTGCCTTTCGCCGGCGCGTTTGAGAAATGTGCCGACCAAAAACACTCCGAGGATCGGGCCATTGATAAGTGAGGCGACCGACAACGCGAGAGCAAGTGCCGATTCCCCCGACCGCATGAAAGCGATCGCAACGACGATCTGGACAATGCCGACGATGACGGTCAGCCATCCGGCCAGCTTGACCAAATGGCCGTCCGACTTGTCTTTGGCGAACGGTTTGTAAAGGTCGTTGACCGCCGTTGCCGCGATCGAATTCAGCGACGACGAGAGTGCCGCCGCAAAGATCGCCGCCACCACCAGGCCAGAGAGCCCGGGCGGCATATGTTCGGTGATGAAATTCGGGAAAACCTGATCGCCCTTTAGGAACGGGAAGTTCGCTGAGATGCCTGATCCGGCAACGCCGGCCTGTGCGTATTCAGGCGAGTTGAATGGAGCATAGAAGGCAAACAGCAGGACCCCGATGAACAAGAAGCCGATGAACTGGCCAAGTACGACAGCGCCGGATGACAGCAACGCAAGTGACGCTGACGCAGGCTTTTTTGTGCAAAGATATCGCTGCACCAGATATTGATCGGTCCCGTGCGTTGACATGGTCAGAAAGCACCCGCCAAAAAGGCCTGCCCAGAATGTGTAGGTCTTGGTGATATCCCAACCGAAATCAAACAGGCTGAATTTGTTGAATTGTTCGCCCATAGTAACCGCGGTCGAAAGGCCGCCGTTAATGTTCTGGGCCAGCACAACGGCAGCTGCAACCGCGCCGCCGATGTAGATCACCAATTGGACGACCTCGACCCAGATAACAGCTTCCATACCGCCGTAGAAGGTGAAAATGATCATCACGATACCCAGAAGCACGATCGATCCGATAATGATCGTCGTCGCGTCCGAACCCGGATTGAATGATGTGTAAACCGCCGCCAGAACGATCGCCGTCAATAACAGCCGAACACCGTCGGCGACATTTCGCATAACGACGAAAAGCGCCGAAGCAAGCATCTTTACCCGAGAGCCGAAGCGATCACCGAGCAATTGGTAAACCGTCTGAAGCTCGCCCTTGAAGTACATCGGGATAAAGATCAGCGATATCACGATGCGGCCGAGCATATAGCCAAAGACAAGCTGCAAAAACTGAAAATTACCGCCTTTGGCAAACGCGATGCCCGGCACCGAAACGAACGTGATCGTACTCGTTTCCGTGGCGACGATCGACATCGCGATCGCCCACCACGGTACGCTGCGGTCGCCGACGAAGTAGTCCTCGGTCGTTTCCTGCTTGCCGGAAAATAAGATGCCGAATGCCGTAATGCCGATCAGGTAACCGAAGATGATGATCAGGTCGAGTGTTTGCATAGCAATATTGAAACGGGACGCCGAGATCAGCCCTAAATTGAAACTTATTTTTCCAAGAGTACCACAGCGTCAGCGACAACGTAGTTCGAGCGTTCAAGGGCATCGGCGGCCGCGGATGGATCTTTGCCGGTCAGGAACATCACCAGAGCGATACGCAGATCGCCGGAACCCTTCTCAAGCAGCGCAATTGCCGAGCGTTCGTCGAGACCGGTTTCGGCCATCAAAATACGCAATGAACGCTCTTTAAGTTTGATGTTCGATGAACGAACGTTTGTCATCCGGTTGCCCTTGACGTATCCGAGCCTGATCATTGAGAGCGTCGAGATCAGGTTGAGTACCATCTTTTGAGCGGTGCCGGCTTTCATTCTAGTCGATCCGGTGATGGCCTCGGGGCCGACGACCGGAACGATCGCCGAATCGACCTCGGCGGTGATGGCCGAATCGAGCACGCACGTGATGCAGGCAGTAAAGCAACCGATAGATCTGGCGTATCTGACCGCGCCGATCGTGTACGGCGTCCGGCCCGATGCGGCGATCCCGATGACGGTATCATTCGGGTTTAAGGCGCGTTGCTTTAGGTCTTCGGCACCCTGATCAAGATCGTCCTCGCTGGATTCGGTAGCCTTGTAAAGGGCGTCGTAACCGCCGGCGATGACGCCCTGCACCATCTCGTACGGCACGCCGAAGGTCGGCGGGATCTCGGATGCGTCGAGCACACCGAGCCGTCCGCTGGTTCCCGTGCCGACGTAGAAAAGGCGTCCGCCGTTCCTGATGCGTTCGACTATTTGATCGACGACCGAGGCGATCACGGGCAGCACGCTTTCGACCGCACCGGCGACGAGTTTGTCCTCATCATTGATCAGTCGGGCCGCGTCAAGCGTCGATAATTGGTCGATCGCGGCGGTCTTTGTGTTTTCCTGCTCGGTGACGGGCAGGGAAATGGTTTTACTTTCCAGATCCATTATTTCCGTTTTCGAGAGCCATAAGGGCCGCCGCGTGAGCAGGCGGCATCAACGGCTCGGCGAGTTTTGCCTTGGGAGCGACTTGAGTGATCACGGCTTTCATCGGGCCGGTCAGCAGTTCGCCCGCATGAAATACGCTGCCGACGCATCCGACCGGGATGGCCGCGTCCTGCAGCCCCAGTTTGGTTATGACCGCTGCCGCGGCGGTGCCGAGTTCGCGTCCGGCGTCGGCAAGTATCTCGATCGCGATCTTATCACCGTTTCGGGCCGTCTCGGCGACCGATCGGGCAAATCCGGCAATGCGGCTATTGTCCATCTGCGGAGCGTAGATAGCGCCGATCAGATTTTCAAGATTTGAGGCACGAAAATACGATGCCGCACTTTCGCTGAGCATGGTTGCCGGGCCGCGGCCGTCCGAGGCCTTGGCGACACGGTGAAGTGCCTCGCCCGCAATGCCGCGGCCGCCGCCTTCGTCCCCGGCAACCGGCCCCCAACCTCCTGCAACCGCCATCTCACCCTTATCATTGATGCCGCAGCAGACCGATCCGGTGCCGGCGATCACGACGATGCCGGCCTTGCCAAGTGTCGTGCCATAGAGTGCTATGTCGGCGTCGGTCGTGACGCGGACCTTTCGAACACGGAATCGCAATGCAAAGCTCTCACGCACGCGTTCACGAATGTCCCGGCGGCGGACACCGGCAAGTCCGAGCGTCGCGGCGACGATGTCTCCGCGCGAAACCCCGCCCGAGTCGCAGGCCGCGTCAATGGCCTTCGCGATATTGGCGACCGCGGTCTCGACACCGACGCGTAATGGGTTCGAAGGCCCGCCTACGCCCTCGGCGACAACCTCCTTTGCCTCGTTCATCAACGCAACACTCGTTTTTGTTCCGCCGCCGTCAACGCCCAGATAGAGCTGATATGACCGGTCTTTGCGAGCAGTTTTGTTGGAAATTTTCGGCATTGGCAACCCGTAAAAATGCGAAAATGATCACTTCTATTTTTGTGGATACTTGACTTATAATCAAATTTAACAGATTTTATGTAGTCGATAAGTTATACTGATCGCACGCCTGTGCGGGCATGTTCTATGGAAATACGACAATTAAAAGCATTTTTGGCGATCGCTGAGGCCAAGACGTTCACCGCCGGCGCCCGCCGCGTCAATGTAACTCAAGCGGCGATCTCGATGCAGATCAGGCAGCTTGAGGACGAGGTCGGACTGCCGCTGTTTACGCGAACGCCGCGGCGGGTGATCATCACCGAGGCCGGCGAATACCTGCTCGAACGGGCCAGAAAGATACTGCGCGAACACGACACCGCCTTGTCCGAGATCGCCGAACTCGGCGGGGCCGAACATGGCCGTTTGAGGATCGGGTCGGCGTCGGCAATGTTTGCGACGCAGCAGCTGCCCGGGATCATGCAGGCACTGCGTGTCAAATTTCCCAACTCGGAGCTGAGCGTCAGTTCGGGCACGAGCCAGGCCCTGGTCGATAAGATCATGCATGGCGAGATCGATACGGCGTTCGTGAGCCTGCCGGTCGAGAATTCGAGCATAACGACCGACCTGCTTTTCAGCGACGAGATCGTCGCGATCGCCCATCCGACCCATCCGCTTGCGAACGAAAGATTCATATCCGCAGCGGCACTGGCCGGCGAACAATTGATACTCGGTGAACGCGGCGGCAACACGCGGCGGATGATCGACGATTTCTTTAATGCCGCCAACGTCCGGCCGAATGTCGTAATGGAACTCTCGCGGCAGGAAGCGATCAACCAGATGGTCGAAAACAACCTCGGCGTCGGGATGGCCGGGGCCAAGACGGTCTCAAAAGAGGTTCGAGACGGCAAACTCGTCACCTGGGGGATCGAGGGTGCAGAGATCCAGTGGGAACTCGGGCTCGCACGGCTACGCGGCGGATACTTCTCACCGATCGCACGCGAATTTGCATCACTTTGCAAACAGAGTTTTGTCGAACGCGAAAAAGAACTGAGAGCAAAGAAGTAACTAGCCGCAGATGGACGCGGATAAACACAGATAAAAAAAAACAGGTTCGTTATGAGATTTCTGGATGTTTTGGGATTTCGTTCGATGAAACGCGGTGCCGGGTCTTTGATCTATCCGTTCTTTGTCTGCGTATATCTGTGTTTATCTGCGGTAAATATTTCTTCTCAGGGACTGCCGGTCGCCGCTCCGCAGACGGTCGGGATGAATGCGGCGAAGCTGAATCAGATCGACGCACTTGTCGAGGCTGATATCGCGGCGAAGAAGCTGCCCGGAGCCGTTGTGCTCGTCGGGCATAAGGGCAAGATAGTTTTTCGCAAGGCTTACGGCAACCGTTCGCTTGTGCCGACGGTTGAGCCGATGACTGTCGATACGATATTCGATCTGGCAAGTCTGACCAAACCGATCGCGACGGCGACGTCGATCATGATCCTCGTCGAGCAGGGCAAACTGCGATTGAGCGACACCGTCGGGATGTACATCACCGACATCGACGACCCGCAGGCCAAACGCGTCACCATCCAGCAGCTCCTGACGCACACCTCCGGCTACCGCCCCGATTTCGACCTCGGCGAAAAGTGGACCGGCCGGACCGGCATGCTCGCCGCTCTGAAAAAAGAAAAACTCCGAGCGGCTCCGGGAACGAGGTTTGTTTATTCGGATATTGGGTTTATTGTGCTGGGTGAGATTGTTGCTAGAGTTTCCGGCAAGCCGTTGGATACGTTTGTTTCGCAAGCAACGGGAAGACTTGGCCAGATCAATCATTTGTTCGTTCCAATCGTGCCCATCGGCGTGCTCCGTTTTTCTCCTAACACACCGCAGGCCGAGATTGACCGTCAATCAGCAGCAAAGTTTGAAAGTGAAAGTGCGAACCGGCGACGATATGCACTACTGGCTCCGACTGAAAATATTCGCGGCCAAAATAGTTATCTCGGGCTCAAATTCGACGGCGATGAGAAAACTGGAGATGAGATTCTTCGAGGACAAGTTCACGACCCAACGGCTTATCGCATGGGCGGCGTTGCCGGCCACGCTGGACTGTTTTCCACCGCTGACGATCTCGCCCGCTACTGCCAGATGCTCCTGAACGGCGGGACGCTGGACGGGAAGCGGGTAATGTCGGCGCAGACGGTGGCGAAGATGACGGAGCCGTTGGTGGTTAGCGAGTCGGGCGATGCTCGGGGCCTCGGGTGGGACATGAACACTTCGTTCTCGTCGAATCGCGGCGACCTTTTTCCGCTTGGGTCGTTTGGGCATACGGGGTTTACGGGGACGAGTGTTTGGATCGACCGAGTTTCGCAGACGTTTGTCGTCTTTCTCTCTAACCGCGTTCACCCCGACGGCAAAGGCGACGTCGGACCGCTGAGAGCGAAGGTCGCGACGGTCGTAGCTTCTGCGGTCGAGGATACGCCGATCGAGAAATGGAAAGCCGCCGAGGCCGAGTTCAATGCGGCGGTTGCGGCCCAGGTGCCAAGGTTTAAGGCACAACTCGACGCCGCGAATAATCCGCAATCCGCGATCCGCAATCCGCAATCCGCAATGGTTTTGAACGGCATCGACATTTTGGAACGGGACAAATTTAAGCAGCTTGACGGGTTAAAGATCGGGCTGGTGACCAATCACACCGGCCGCAATCTGGCGGGGAAGCAGACGATCGATATTTTGAAAGAAGCTGCGAATGTGACGCTCGTCTCGCTCTTTTCGCCCGAGCACGGCATTCGCGGCGAGCTCGATACCGAGAAGATCGATGACAGCAAAGACGAAAAGACGGGTCTGCCGGTTTACTCGCTTTATAAGGACGGTATGCGGCGGCCAAAGCCTGAGCAGCTTGCCGGGCTGGACGCGATCGTTTACGACATTCAGGACATCGGAGCGAGATTCTACACATACACCGCAACGCTCAAGAATGTAATGGAAGAGGCCGCAAAGGCCAAAATTCCGGTCATCGTCCTCGATCGCCCAAACCCGATAAACGGCGATTTGATCGAAGGTGCACCGGCAGACGAAGACAAACTCTCGTTCATCGCCGCTCACACGATACCGGTCAGATACGGCCTGACGATCGGCGAACTCGGCACGATGATGAACGCCGAACGAAGGATCGGTGCCGACCTGCGGGTTATCAAGATGGAAGGCTGGAGCCGTTCGATGTGGTTTGACGAGACCGGCCAGACGTGGGTAAACCCAAGCCCCAATATGCGTTCGCTGACCGAGGCCACGTTGTACCCGGGGATCGGGCTGCTTGAGACGACGAACGTCTCGGTCGGCCGCGGCACCGACACGCCGTTCGAGATCGTCGGTGCGCCGTGGATCGACGGCCGCAAATTAGCTGCTTATTTGAACTCGCGAAGCATCCGCGGTGTAAGGTTCGTCCCCGTCAGATTTAGGCCGAGGGCGTCTGTTTTCAAAGATGAAGAATGCGGCGGCATCAACATCGTCATCACCAACCGCGACGAGTTCAATTCGGTTAGGACCGGATATGAGATCGCGGCAGCCCTTCGAAAGAACTACCCGGCCGACTGGCAGGTCGATAAATATGCCAGATTGCTTGTAAACAGCGAGGTGCTCGAAGCGGTCAAACGGGGCGATACGCCGCAAATGATCGAGAACGTGGCAGCGGCGAAAAATGATGAATTCGCGCGTCGTCGGGCATTATATTTGCTTTACAAATGAGCGGTTTAGAGTTATAAACATTGCAGAATTAACACGACTGTAAGAAAGTAGCCATTTTATTACGTTTACGCGAAACGAATCGGGTTTTTGTATCCCTAGTGATAACGAAAATTTGAATAAAACTCCATAAACGTCAATATTCCTTATGGATTAAACTCTTGGCTTCAGAAGAAAAATCGACAAAGGAAAGGAAAATATGAGCAAAAAAGCATTGTTTTCGATAATTTTTGCGATCTCCTGCCTGCTCTCGTTCAGTGCGGTCTCATTCGCACAAGAGGTCACAGGATCTATCGCCGGCGCCGTTCGCGACGCCAATGGTGCCGCAGTAGCCGGTGCCACCGTTACCATTTCGGACCCCTCAAAGGGCAATCTCGTCGTGCGTACGCTGACCACTAATGAGGACGGTCTGTTTTCCGTTCCGAATATCGCGATCAGTACCTACACCGTCACGGTAGAGGCTGCCAATTTCAAGAAATCGGTCAGCACCGACATCAAGGTCGACGTCGGTCAGCGACGGTCCGTGGAGGTGACGCTGACGGCCGGAAACATTTCCGAGACCGTGACCGTCACGGCAGATCCGGTGACGGTGGACCTCGCTTCGCCGACCAGCGGTACTGTCATCAATGGCGATCAGGTTCGCGAGCTTTCGATCAATAACCGCAACTTTACCCAGCTTGTGACCCTCGCTCCGGGTGTCTCGAATGACCTCTCGGACCAGGTTTACCAAGGTACGGTCAACCCCGAAGGACAGGCGAATACGGTCCAGATATCGGTCAACGGTGCACGTTCGAGCCAGAATACGTTCACGGTTGACGGTGCGGACATTACCGACCGCGGGTCGAACCTGACCATCCAGGCTTATCCGAGCGTCGATTCGATCGGTGAGTTCCGCGTGCTTCGCTCGCTGTACCCGGCCGAATCCGGACGCAGCGGCGGCGGCCAGGTCAACGTCGTTACCCGCAGTGGTACGAGCAAGTTTCGATTCAGTGCTTTCGAATTTGTAAGAAACGATAAGTTCAACGCAAACACTCCGCTGATCAACAGCCAGACCACTCCGGTTCTCGGCCGTAACGCGGATGGCAAGGCGATCCGTCCGCCGTTCCGTTACAACAACTACGGTTTCACGATCGGCGGCCCGGTTTACTTTCTTAACTTTGGCGAAAATGACAAGGGCTGGTTCCGCAAATGGGACAAGACGTTCTTCTTCTTTTCAGAGGAGCAGCGTAAGGACCGCCGCTCGCAGACGCTGACCTCGACGGTTCCGACCGCACAGCAGCGTGCCGGATTCTTTACGGTGCCGATCTGCCTGCAGGCTACGGGCACGACCTGTACCGTGACTCAGGCCGCCAATACGACGCTGCCGAACATTAACCCGATCGCGGCTCAGTACATTCAGTACATCTACAACAACCTGCCGCTGCCGAACACGACGGTCGCGAACCAGTTGATCGCAGTTGCACCGAACGTCGCTGATTTTCGTCAGGAAGTGTTGAAGATCGATCATAGCTTCTCGGACAAATGGTCGATGTATTACAGATATCAGCAGGACAAGATCCCAACGATCGACGTCAACTCGCTGTTCTCGTCGGGTTCGGGCCTGCCGGGAGTTTCGACGACCTCGACGAACTCGCCGGGCCGCACGCACACGCTGCAGTCGACCTATGCATTCACGCCGACCTTTATCGTCGAAGCAAGATATACGTTCGGCTACGGAGCGATCCTGAGCGAGAACATCGGCCTTCTGTCGCGTGCCCGCTCACCGATCAATCCGCCACTCGCGTACACAAATCAGCGTGACCGCGTGCCGACTATCAGCGGAAACGGATTCAGCGCACTTCAGAGCTTCGGACCGTATGACAACTTCTCCTGGAAGTCGAATACGGCCGGCTCTGCGACCTGGATCAAGGGCAATCACACGATGAAATTCGGCCTAATGTACTCGAAGTACCGCAAGAACGAAAACGCTCTCGCCGGTAACAACGAAGGCATTTTCTCCGGATTTAACACCCCGGGTGCAACGTCGAACGTGATCGCGACCGGCGGAACCACGACCCAGCAGTTGTGGGCGAACTTCCTGATGGGAACGAACGTTTCGTTCACTCAGGCGAGCTTTGACTACACGGCCGACCTTCGGCAAAAGGCGTTTGAGGCCTATGCACAGGACGAATGGAAGATCCGTCGTAATCTGACGTTGTATGCCGGTATTCGCTACTCGTTCTTCGGTTCGCCGTGGGACAAGAACGGCCGTCTGACCAACTTTGTTCCTGAGTTGTGGAGTGCCGCAGCTGCCCCGGCAGTTACGGGTGCCGGTAACCGCGTTGTGGGTACCGGTAACTTCTGTAACGGAATGATCAACAACGGTCAGAACAACGTTGCGTTCCCGAACTGCACCACGACCCAGTCGCCGTGGGGCAAGTTCATCCTGGATGTCTCGAAGAAGGATTTTGCTCCCCGCATCGGCATGGCGTGGGATCCTTTCGGCAAGGGTGATACCTCGGTCCGTATGGGCTATGGTATCTACCACGAGCAGGTGCTCAATGGTATGGTGCTGCAGATGATAGGGCTCAATCCGCCGTTCCAGCAGACCTGTTCTGTGACGGGTGTCAATCTGTCAAACCCGACACCGGGCGGATGTACCGCGATCGTCGCGAGCGCGGCGGCGAACAATATTCGCTCGATCGATCCGCATTGGCAGACGCCGTACATGCAGCATTGGTCGCTTGACGTCCAGCGTCAGCTGACGAGCAAGACCGTCGTAACGGTCGGATACTATGGTTCGAAGGGAACTAACCTTATCGGTGGTTTTGAAAAGAACCTTGTTCGTCCGGGTGATGCTATCAACCGCGGAGCTACGGGCTGTGCTACCGGTGCGACCTATTTGGGCGGGCCGGGCGTCACGCTTGGACCGTGTCAGGTTGCCGGAACGGCGTTCCTGAGTTCGGCGGCGACAGCAATTCTCGACCAGATCAGGCCGTATCGCGGTTACCGTTCGATCCAGGCCGTCGAGACCCGTTACAATTCGAGCTACCACAGCATGCAGGTTTCAGCACAGCATCGTTTTGACGGTGCCTCGCAGGTCAACCTTGCATACACGTGGGCCAAGAACCTGACGGATGCTCAGAACGACCGTTCGACCTCGCCGCAGAACACCTATGATATGACCCTTGAAAAGGGCCGTGCCGCACTTGATCGCCGTCATATTTTGACGATCAACTACGTGTACGAACTTCCTTTCTTCAAGGATCAGAAGGGTATTGCCGGCAAGATCCTGGGCGGATGGCAGGCATCGGGAATTATCACTTACCAGACCGGACTTCCGTTCACTCCGACCGTTTCGTCGTATGACGCATCAGGACTCGGATTGATCCCGGCCCTCGTCGCCGGTGCACGTCCGAATCTGACCTGTGACCCGAACGCAAATGCGCCGCACACGGTAGAGCAGTGGTTCAACACGTCGTGCTTCGAGGTCGTTCCGGTCAGCAACACCGATCCGAACTTCCCGATCTCGAATCGTGTCGGAAACGGCGGACGCGGTATCATCAACGGACCGATCACGCGAAGGGTGGACTTCACGCTTTCGAAGAACATTCGGTTCAACGAGCGTTTCCGCATGCAGCTTCGCGGTGAGGCGTTCAACGTGATGAACTGGACCAACTTCCGTGCATTGAGCACGGTCGTTTGGAACGCCACGACCCGTCCGGTCAATTACCCGATCGGTACGAGCACGGGTGGTAACGGCTCGTCGACGTTCGGACGGGTTACGAGCTATCGTGACCCGCGTGTACTCCAGTTTGGTATCAAACTTAACTTCTAAGTTCGATGCTGTTTTTGCCGAGAGGCCCGTGGATCCATATGGAACCGCGGGCCTTTCGCTTTTGGGACGTAATGTGAAAAGATTCAATTATGGCTTCGATCCTAATTAAAGACATCGTGCTTGCGGAACAAAATGTCACCCGACCGACGGACATTTTTGTCGAAGACGGGCACATCATCTCGCTCTCAAACGTTGAGGATGGCCGTGTCGCTGACATTGTGATCGACGGAGCCGGCTCGACGGCATTTGCCGGATTTGTCGATATCCATATACATGGTGCTGTCGGCGTGGATATCAACGAGGGTGACGCCGAGTCGATGTTTCGGGTAGCCGCGTTTTTGGCAAACAACGGCGTTACGTCGTGGGTGCCGACGCTCGTGCCCGATTCGGACGAGAACTATCGACGCGTGATCGGCGAGATCGAGCGTTTGATGCAGATCCAGGCCGGAAAACCGGTCGCTCAGGCGGTCGGCGTACATTACGAGGGAGTTTTTGCCAACGAAAAGATGTGCGGAGCTCTGCGGCCTGAGTACTTCAGGCGATTTGCCGACTCGGGGTCGATCGGCCTTCCGACCCTGAAAAGCGGCGTTCACGTCACCACTCTCGCCCCTGAGGCGGACGGCGGGATCGACCTCATCAAACAACTGGTCTCTGATGGATGGACGCCGTTGATCGGCCACACGCGGGCGGACATCGCGACTCTCGATGCTGCATTTGCGGCCGGGGCACGGCATTTAACGCATTTCTTTAACGCGATGACCGGCGTTCATCATCGCGATGTAGGCGTTGCCGGGTGGGCATTGACCAACGACGAAGTGACATTCGATATCATAGCGGACGGCATCCATGTCGAGCCGCGAATGTTGAAGATGGCGGTTGATTCAAAACGGCCCGACAATGTTTCGCTGATCAGCGATTCGGTCGCTCCGACAGGACTCGGCGATGGTAGTTTTGAGCTGTGGGGCGAGACCGTGTCAGTCGTTAACGGGCGTACACGCAACGAACGCGGGAGCATTGCGGGTTCCGTGATAACGATGCTGGATGCGTTTCACCAAATGTCGCAACTAGGATATTCCGCCCACGACCTTTCGATAATGACGTCGCTCAATCCCGCACGAACGATCGGAATTGACGGCATGGTCGGTTCGATCGAGGTCGGGATGTGCGCGGATATCGTTTTGATCGACGATTCGGGTTCGGTAATGCAAACGATCGTTCGCGGGGTGCCGACCGATAACTAAAATGGCCGCAGAGCTGACGCCCTGCGGCCAACGTATCAATAGGCCTGGTAGGTCTACTGAGCGTCCGTACCGGCCGGTCCGCCGGAGACACGGCCGAAGTGGCCGCCAAATCCGCCGCCAAATCCCTTATGGCCTTTGCCGCGTTCCGGGCGGTTCTTCATCAATTCGGCCGCCTTGGCCTTTTGCTCGTCGGACAGAATGGCAAAGATCTGAGCCTTGGTCTTTTCTTTTTCGACGATCATTTTGCCCATCAGTGCCGACTGTTCGGCGGCCAGAGCCTCGACTTTTGCCTGATCGAACGAACCGTCCGTTCCAAGAGCCGCCAACTTCTGATGCCCGTCGCGCATCTGCTGCGCGAGCGGTTCGATGTTCGTTCGACTCGCCTCGGTGATCTCCCTGACCTTGGCCTTTTGCTCGTCGGTCAGGTCCAATCCCCTGAGAAACATCATCGCCATATGCGGTCCGCCGCGGCGTCCGCCTAATTCACCCGAGCCCTTATTGACAGAGCGTTGAGCAACCACAAAGATCGCTCCGCCTACCAATACTACTACCGCCAAAATTCCAACTATTGTCTTTTTCATGGTTTTCTCCATATCTATGATTCCGCAAGATCCGGCGACAACTCTCGCCGCTAAACAGTAAGACGAATTCGGCACTGGCCCGAATGTAGGTGATGTGTGAGTTTGTGTAAAGAATTGTAAAACCGCCCCCATCGCTCACAAATATGACGTAAAATGCTGACAGATATGAACAAGATAATCATCATCGATGACGACGAAGAGTTATGTGAGCTGGTCTCGGAATACCTGACTGTCGAGGGTTTTGAGGTGTCATCGGTCAACGACGGCGAGAGCGGGTTGGCGGCGGCCCTGTCGGGGGAATATGACATGGCGATACTCGATGTCATGCTGCCGAAAATGAACGGGTTTGATGTGTTGAGAAATCTGCGGCTCGAGTCAAAGCTCCCCGTCATAATGCTGACAGCCAGAGGCGATGATATGGAAAGGATAGTCGGACTCGAGATCGGCGCTGACGACTACCTGCCGAAGCCATTCAATCCGCGCGAATTGGCAGCCAGATTGCGGGCGATACTCCGAAGATCGGCGGGCGACGATCCGGAGAGTTCGCCGGACGCGATCGAAACGATCGCCGTTGACGGCGTCGAACTCACGCCGGCGTCTCGGGTAGTTTCGGTCGACGGGGCCGAGATCAATCTGACATCTGTCGAATTTGAACTCCTGCGGGAGTTGCTGAGTGAAGCAGGAAAGGTCGTCCGGAAAGAGGACCTCAGCGAGAGTGTGCTCGAACGCAAGCTGTCGGCCTTCGACCGAAGCCTCGACATGCATATCAGTAATTTGCGAAAGAAGCTGGGGCCGCGAGCTGACGGCAGCGACCGCATCAAGACGATCCGTTCTGTGGGGTATATTTACACTTTGGTATGAAGTTATTCATTAAGATCTTTTTGTGGTTTTTGGTCGCGATCGCGCTATCGAACGTCGTGATCATCTTTGTCACGCGAACGTTTCAGACCGAGCCGATGATGGGTCGGGTTCAGCGATCGACGCGTAACCAGATGATCGTCTATGCCGGCACGGCCACACAGATCGCAAAGGGCGAGGGCGACGCCGGTGTCCGAGCTTTTCTGACGCGGCTTCGTGACCTCGAACCGCCGCGTGAAGTGGACCTTATCGCAGCTGACGGCAGCGTCTGGTACGGCGATGCGAATGACGTGTCGGACTCGCGTGAATTGATCGCCAAGACACTGGCGAGCAACACGGCTGAAGTGGATTTTTCACGCGAGGAGCGTTCGATCGGAGCGGCTCCGGTCGATTTTCCCGACGGCCGCAGATATGTGTTGGTTCTGCAGTGGGACCGAACCGGCCCGCCGGCGTTGTTTTTCGGCTCGTGGCTGGGGCTCTTGCGGCTCGGAGGATTGCTGCTGACGGCCCTCGCACTATGTTATTTGCTGGCACTGAACCTTACCTCACCAATTCGAAAGATCCGGCGTGCGACGCATGACCTGGCCGGCGGCGACCTCAAAACCCGTGTTGCCCCGCAGGTCGGACGGCGGCGTGACGAGCTTTCAGACCTTGCACGCGATTTTGATGTCATGGCTGAGCGGATCGAGTCGCTTGTGACGTCGCAGGCGCGGCTTACGCAGGATATATCGCACGAATTGCGTTCGCCGCTCGCGCGAATGAATGTCGCACTTGAGATCGCCAAGCAAAAGGCAGGTGCCGATTCGCGGCCGCTGCTGGAACGGATAGAAAAGGAGTCCGACCGGTTGAACGAGATGATCGGCCGCATTCTGATACTTGCCAAACTCGAAGGCGGGGCAGATGACCTCGAACACGAGTGGATCGACCTTGCCGAACTTGTAAAAGATGTCGCTGAGGATGCGGACTTCGAGGCGAAGGCAAAGGGCAAATCGGTCACGCTTGCAAGAATCGACGAATGCCATGTCGTCGGCAGTGACAATCTGCTGCGGAGCGCGGTCGAAAATGTGCTGCGAAACGCCGTCCGCTATACGGCCGATGGTTCGAACGTTGACGTCAAACTCACGGCAAATGCTGATAAAGCCGTTATTACTGTCGCGGATCACGGCGGCGGTGTTCCCGACGATGAATTAGCCAATCTCTTCAGGCCGTTTTACCGCGTTGGCGAGGCACGCGAACGCCGAACGGGCGGCATCGGGCTCGGGCTGGCGATCGCCGACCGGGCGATCCAGGCGCACAAAGGCTCGATCACCGCACGCAATAAGAACGGCGGGCTCGAAGTAGAGATAACCCTCAACCGCAGCGAACGGCTGCCTGGCTAGACCTTGTCGGCGGCCCGGGCGGCGATAAAGGAGCGGATCGATAGGATCACGTAGATCAGGCAGATCGACGCCATCGCGATCTGGGAGATCACGGCCGCGGACATTGTCAGTTCGCTGAATTTCGAAGCAAGGCGGCCGGCCGTCAGGATGAACCCGATCAAGGCGACGGTTACAGCCGCATGCATCAGGTGCTTTCGCAGCCCCTCACTTGCGTTGGCTGCGGCACCGAGAGCTGCAAGCACGACCCCAAAAAAGGCAGGGATCAAGGCCGTGATACTGGCCTTTTCGTTCATCATCCCGTGAACGTAACCCGCCACGCCGACAACTATCAAGATCACACCAAAAATTACTGCGGTGAATGGCATCTGTTGAAGATCTCCTAAATATGACTTGTGGTATTCAATACGAACTATTTGCTCTTCGCCTTTTGCACCGGCAAGATCACGGCTGACTGATAACGCCCGCCGGTATAGACGCGCTGTGTCGCCTTTTGAAAATCGGCCGACGTTCCGACCTTATAATTGGCCATGAACTTTTGCGGGTTTCGTGCAACGAGCGGGAACCAGGTGCTCTGTATCTGGACCATAATGCGATGGCCCTTCTTGAACGTATGCGTGACACCCGGCATCGTGAACGTCAGCTTCGTCGGTGAATTTGGCGTGAGAGGGACGGGCTTTTCGAACCCGTTACGGAATCGGGCGGGCATCGGTTCTCCGCGCAGCAGCATTTGATAACCGCCGGGGAAAAAGACGCTCCAAGCCGAGTTCTGCGGCGGCCTCTGGCCGTCAGGGTAGCGAAAATCGTCAGGGAACACATCGATCAATTTCACGACGAAATCCGAATCTGTTCCCGAAGATGAAATGAATAGCGACGGCTTAATATCGCCGGCGACGGTCAGATCATCGGTCAGCGGTGCGGATTGAAACACCAGAACGTCAGGCCGAGTCGAAGCAAAACGCTGGTCTTCGGTCATAAAGTCACGCGGATAATTGAGCGTGATCTTCTGTGTATATGGAACCGGATTCCACGGGTCGGAGACGTATTCAGCAAATCCGCCCGTGCTCGCCGGCAATTCGAACCGCGCATCGCCGTTCGCGGTCAGGTAGAGCGGAGTGTCGGTACTGGTGGACGGCGAGTAATTGTCGAACGCACGCCACTCATTTGAGCCCGTGTCGAATGCGTTTACCTCTTTTATCTTTGAAATATCGCCCTTGTCCTTTAGAAAGTGATTGAAAAATGGCACCTCGAGGTTCTGGCGATAGTATTCGCCCGTCTTCTGGCCAAAATACGCCGTGCCGAGCCAGTCGCCGTCGTTTCGCGACCAGCCGCCGTGATCCCAGGGGCCAACGACGAGCACGTTGAAAATGCCGGGATTCTGTTTCTCGATGTGCTGGTATGTCCTGAGGGCGCCATAAAGGTCCTCATTGTCGTACCAACCGCCCACGGTCATCGTCGCACAGGTGATGTTCTTGAGCTTGGTCAAGATATTGCGATCCTTCCAGAACTGGTCGTAATTGGGGTGCTTCATCATCTCATCCCAAAACTTGATGCGGACGCCGAGATTCTTTTCGTATAGATCGGAGATCTCTTTGAGGCCGCCGGCGTTCAGAAAATAGTCGTAAGCGTCGACGGGTCGCGGACCCGTCCATTGTTTGAGGTACTTGAAGTCGCTATTCGGAGTCGGTCGATACTGGCCGAAGCTTGTGAAGAAGCTAAAGTTCTGTGTCAGAAAAAGGGCACCGTTGTGGTGCGAATCGTCGCCCATGAACCAATCAGACACAGGTGCCTGCGGCGAGCATGCCTTTAGAGCAGGATGCGAATCGATCGAACCGGCGGAGGCGTAAAATCCCGGATACGAAATGCCGTAAATGCCGACCTTTCCATTGTTGTTATTAACGTTTTTGACCAGCCAATCTATGGTGTCGTAGGTGTCGGTCGATTCGTCGATCTTGGTCTTGTCGGTATTGGCGATGTCAGGCCTGACGTCCTCAAATTCGCCCTCGCTCATCGTTTTGCCGCGTACGTCCTGATAGACAAAAATGTAACCTTCCCTGGCAAAAAGAGCATCGGGCCCGAGACTTTGCTTGAAATTGGCCTCACCATACGGCCCAACGGTGTAAGGCGTCCGATTCAGCAGGATGGGATATTTCTGCGACTTGTCTTTCGGCTCGTAAATGGCCGTAAAAAGCTTGACGCCGTCGCGCACGGGTATCATCACCTCGCGCTTCGTGTAATTGTCAGTGATATATTTGGCGAGTTCGTTCTGGGCCGCAGCCGGAACCTGGCCAAATGTGCTGCCATTGATACCAAATGTGACTATTGCGGTGAGAACGATAAGAAGAACCGACTTGATACGCATAAGATCTCCTGTTAATGCCGATCGAAACGGCGGTATGTGAATAAGAACCCGAGGCGAATAGGTTTACCTTTTGATTTTCGCTCATATCGCGGCAAAACAAAAGCGTTCGCGATGTCGGGCCGGATAGTGACGTTCGGCGACGTGCGGAGATATATCGCGTTGGCGGTATAATAGGGGTATGTCAGGGCTCGTCTTGCTTTTGGTATTGGTCGGACTTCTCACGCTTGCGGGAAGTGCGGCGTTATTTTTTGTCACGTACAAATACTATTGGGGTGAACGGGGAACTCCGCCGCTGACCGGTGCCGAACGCCGACGACAAAAGGAAGCTGAACTCCAGCTCAGAGCCACTCAGATCGAGCGGGCACGCAAAAATCCGGTAACGCCGCGGAGCCCGGATTTTTGGGATAACCGGAAAAAGTCATAGATCAGCAGCCCAAGTCCTTCGTCCCGTTGTGATCGAACGAAACTCAAACGGGCGGCTGCTGCTGCATTCTTTCTCAATAGAACAACAAGGCCCTTATACTAACGCCCTTTCGGTTTCGGCTTTGTACTCGGCTTGCCGGCCGGTTTGGGACTTTTTATCGGTTTGCACGTGCCCGCGATAATGAATGAGGTTGGGTCGCAGTTTGGCGGGTCGAGGCGATACATCGTAGTTTCCCAGGTCTTGTCGGCCTCGTTCGTCGATGTGCCGGTGATCGTCTGGTCAGTCAACTTGCCATTAAAGACACGATATCGTTTGTTCGTCTCGAAGGTGATCACATCACCCTTTTGCGTCCAAGTTCCATTTCGAAACGAGTTGCCGCCGTACCGATAGGACAATATTCCACCCTTTTCGAAGTTAAAGGTCATTACTCCGTCGAGATCGTATCCGACCCAATAAGAGTCACTGATCGACGGCTGCGACATTGTTTGGGCAATGCCGGCGATCGCTGCGGAAGCGATCAGAACGCTGGACAGGAAAAGTACTTTTAGTTTCATTTGATCACCTCGGCGATGGAAAAGGCGGGCCGGACATGCCATCAATGTGGGCGTCCGGCCCGCGGGGTTAGTTATTTGACCTTCATATCCAGATTCTTGACCAGGAAGCCGTATATATCAGCCAATTCCTGGATCTGTTTCGAGGTCGGTTTGCCCGCACCGTGGCCGGCCTTTGTTTCGATGCGGATCAGGACCGGGGCATTGCCTTTCTGGGCGAACTGCATCGCAGCCGTGTACTTAAAGCTGTGAGCGGGGAACACGCGGTCGTCATGATCGGCGGTCGTCACAAGCGTTGCCGGGTACTTGGTGCCCGGCTTTGCGTTGTGGTAGGGCGAATAGGCATACATCGCCTTAAAGTCGGTCGGATCGTCGGGCGAACCGTAATCTGACGTCCAGGCCCAGCCGATGGTGAACTTGGTAAAGCGGAGCATATCCATCACGCCGACTGCCGGGAGAGCAGCGGCAAATAGGTCGGGACGCTGGTTGAGCACCGCTCCGACCAGCAGGCCGCCGTTGGAGCCGCCCTGGATCGCGAGTTTCTTTTTCGACGTATATTTGCTGTTGATGAGGTATTCGCCCGCGGCGATGAAATCGTCAAAAACGTTTTGCTTCTTGAGCCGCGAGCCGCCTTCCCACCAAGTCTTGCCGTATTCGCTACCGCCGCGAATACAGGCAACGGCATAAACGCCGCCCATCTCCATCCAGGCGATCCGCGAAACCGAGAATCCCGGCGTCTGGGCGATGTTGAAGCCGCCGTAACCGTAAAGGATCGTCGGATTCTTACCGTTAAGCTTGGTGCCCTTTTTGTACGTTATGAACATCGGCACCTTGGTGCCGTCTTTGCTCGAATAGAATACCTGTTTGACCTCGTACTTGGTCGGGTCGAATTTGACCTTGGCCTGACGAAAAAGCTTGCTCTTACCGGTACGCATGTCGTACTGATAGATCGTCGGTGGTGCATTGTAGCTCGAGTACGTGTAAAACGTCTCAAAGTCCGAACGCTTGCCGCCAAAGCCGCCCGCCGAACCGATGCCCGGCAATTCGACGTCGCGGACAAAACTGCCATTGGTCTCGTAGATCTTGATCTTGGTGTACGCGTCCTTCATATAATTGAGGACGAACTGGTTATTGATGAACTGAACTCCGTTGAGCGTATCGGCTGACTCGGGGATAACGTCTCGCCAGATCATCGATCGGTCGAGCACATTGCGCGAGACGACCTTGCCGCGGGCCGCGTCTTTGTCCGTGCGGAAATAGAAAACGGGGCCGTCGTTGCCAATAAAGCTCCAACTGTTCTTAAGGTCGGTGATCAGCGGCACGATCGGCGAATCGCTCCTCGAAAGGCTCTTGAAATAGACCATATTCATCCGCTCGGTGCCCTTGCCGACCGTGATGATGAGCCAATTGCCGTCCTCTGAGACGTCACCGCCGACAAAATACTCTTTGTTGTCAGGCCGCTCATACACAACCTGGTCGTCCGACTGCGGTGTGCCGAGTTTGTGAAAATACAATTTCTGATAAAAATTCTGGCTTTTGAGCTCAGCTCCGGCGGTCGCGTCCGGGAACCGGCTGTAGAAAAAGCCGCTGTTGTCGCTGAGCCACGAAACGCCGCCCTGACGGTTCGGCGAGAGCGTGTCGGGCAGCAGGCGACCGGTCGCGACGTCCATCACTTTCCATTCGGTGCGGTCCGAACCGGCGATCGACACGCCATATGCCCACAACCTGCCGTCATCGGTAAATGAAGAGCCGTTGAGGGCGGCGGTGCCGTCGGCCTTGATCTTGTTCGGGTCGAAAAAGACCGAGCCTTCGTCATTGATCGAATTGGTCTTATAAAGGACACTCTGATTCTGCAGGCCGTCGTTCTTCGAATAGATGTAATAGTTGCCAATCTTTGACGGCGAGCTATAACGCTCGTAGTTCCAGATCTCGGTAAGACGGTTTTTGATCTTTTCGCGTTCGGGAATCGTCGCCAGATAAGCGTCGGTCAGCTTGTTTTCGGCCTCGATCCACGATTGCGTTTCGGCGGAATCGGTGTCCTCCATCCAACGATACGGATCGGCGACCTTGGTGCCGTGATACTCGTCCACCTGATCGCCGCGCCGCGGTTTCGGGTAATCGAACTTACCCTGTGCCGGAACGCCGGATGCCAAAAAGGCGAACACGAGCAAAAATGCAGATATTCTCTTAAACATATTGCGAACTAGACTCCTGTTAGAAAAGATTTGCGTTTATTATACGGCGTGACGAGTCGTTTGCAAGAATGGTCCTTCTGATGGTTATCGCCGGCATCGTGCCGACCTGCAAGTAATAATTCCAGATCGAGATCGGTACGAAGCCGCTGCAAGAGCATCTCCGATGAGCGCACTGCCCCGTTCGACGGCGCGGCAAAGCCGCCGCAATCGGGTGCAAGCGGCGGTCATTTTTTGGCGTACGAAGCCTTTTTTTGTCTGAAAACTAATAGACGGCGAGGCCGGGATCGTCGCTGACAGCCGTGGGCTCAGAGCCAGGTATCAGAGCGACGGGCAGCCAGCTTTTGTGTTCGTAAAGTGCTTTGTCGATGTTTTCGGCGGTCTGCGGACGAGCGAGCAGGTAGCCCTGGCCGTAGTCGCAGCCGAGATTTTGGAGCAGATGAAGTTGGGTCTCGGTCTCGATGCCCTCGGCGATGACGCGCATCTTGAGGTTTTTGGCGAGCGAGATGATGGTCTGCAGGATCTCGCTGTTCTCGCCGTTCTCACCGACGCTGTAGACGAACGACCGGTCGATCTTGAGGCTGTCGAATGGCAGCTTGTGTAAAATGCTGAGGCTCGAGTAACCGGTGCCGAAATCGTCGATCGACAGTTTGACGCCCAACTGTTTGAGGCGGTTGAGGACGTTGATCGTGTGATCGGCGTTTTCCATCGCGGTGCTCTCGGTGATCTCGAGTTTAAGCGACGACGGGTCGATCTTCGACATTTCGAGAGCGTGTTCGACATCGGCGATCAGGTCGCCGTGCATAAGGTGCTTGCCCGAGATGTTGACGCTGACGATCAGATCACTGTACGACGGATTGATCGTTTGCCAATGAGCGAGCTGGTTGCAGGTCTGCCGGAGTATCCAGATCGTGATCGGAATGATCAATCCCGAATCTTCAGCGATCGGAATGAACTTGTTTGGCGGAATATTGCCGAACTCACTGTGATTCCAACGCAGAAGTGCCTCGAAACCTAGCAGATGGCCATCCTGCAGATCGACCAGCGGCTGATAGTTCATCGACAATTCGTTACGGTCGATCGCCTCGCGCAGGTCATTCTCATACCGGACACGTTCGATGAACCTGAATCGCAATTCCTTGGTGAACACGGCGACGCCGACATTGCGCTCCTTGGCGTAATGCATGGCGATATCAGCATCGCGGAGAACCTCTTCCGGCGTGTTGTACTCGGCGTCGCACGGGGCGATACCGATGTTCACGCTGATCGTTATGTTATTCCCGCTCAAGCTGAACGGCTGTGAGATGTTGTCGTATATTCGCCGCGCGACCTTTTGGGCTTTGCCGGCCGTAGCAACGTTTCGCAGTATGATCGCAAACTCGTCTCCGCCGATACGGGCGACGACATCGGTCGGCGCGAGCATTCGGACAAAACGCTTTGCCGCGACCATCAGGACCTTGTCGCCAAACGTATGGCCGAGGCTGTCGTTGATATTCTTGAACCGGCTGATATCGAGGAACAGGACCTGAAAGGTTGCGGCCGGGTCCACTTTGTACTCGTGGATCATCGTACGAAGAATGTCGCCGAGCTGTTTGCGGTTGGCAAGATTGGTGAGCGAGTCGTGCAATGCCGCGTGCTGAAAGTCTTTTTCGCTCTTACGCAGTGCAATGTTGGCGTGCTCTTCCTTTTCGAGTGAGATGGCGAGCTGTGCGGCGTGGTTTTCGGCCTCGCGTCGAAGGTCGCGTTCGGCCTCGGCCTTTTCGCGTTCGGCTTCCTCCGCCTGATCGATGGCCTCGTTGACCTCGCGGATCGTCTGGCGGTAGCTCAGGTAGGCGATCGACAGAGCCGCCATCGCGATGCCGCCGGTGATTATGTCGCCAAAATTGATCAGTTTGAAGAGCAGGCCGGCCAGAGCGGCTCCGACGATCTGCGTCATCGAACTCGAGAAACAGTCTTTGCGCCAGGTCGAGAAGAGATTTGAGCCGTCCTTTAACGACTGAAAAACGGCAACGATGAACGACGAGGTCGCAAATTGGACAAGTGCGAGAAAGCCGAGATACGCGACCAACGCCTGTGTCGAACGCGGGTCAAGCTCGCGAAACGCCAACAAGTGAACCGTATCCCAAGCGAGGATCGTCAACGACGTAGAAACCGTCGCGATGGAGACATTGGTCGGGATCATCAGCGGACCGAACGGAAATCCTTTCTTTCGCAGGTAGAGACAGTTGGCAAACGTCTCTGACGCCGCAACGATGACGGCAGCCGGGCCGCCGTACAACAGAAACGTGAGAAAGATCAGGGCGTCGGCAAAACTTATGGCAAACTTCGATCGCGGCAGAGCAAGACTCATTCGCGGGGCCAGGATCACCGCAAATCCCAAAACGAAAGCAAATCCCCAACTGAATACACCCATCGTGAGATTGGCCGCAGCCAACGAGATCGAGAATATTCCGGCAAGGATAACTGTTCCTTTGGCGGTTTCGTATGCCAGGTTTCTTTCCATAGAAGGGAAGTTCGCGGTATGAAGAGGAACTGCGAGGAAGTGGGGATCAAGAGTCACTGCGACTCACAATACGAAGTTTAACACGTTTAACGCAGAAAAAGCCAGAAAAAAAATACAGCGGCGGGAAATAATTGTATACGAATTATACACCTCGAAAATGGATACTTACTATACAAACTCGTAAGTTGAACAAAGTGAATGACTTGAGCGATCGCGAGCCGGGAGGTGATCATTAAGTATACACATTTCAATTGGCCGAAATTCTCCGAAATATCAGCTCTCAAAAAACGCTAAATATCACTGTATCAACAATTTAGCGGGCGACGCATGGCCATGCCACAGCTTTGGCACGGGGCTTGTAATAAGGGTGGCTGTACAGAGGCAATAACGCTTCGATCAGAAATTAAACTTTTGGAGAAGAGAAAATGAAAAAGACAATCACAACATTCGTACTCGCAGCGATCCTTATGATCGGTTCATCGGCAGCTTTCGCAGGAGACGGTATCATCATCGCCGGCCTGGCAAACGACCCCTGCGTTCAGAACGATAACACCGCGAAGACGGGAACGACCTCGTCGAGCAAGGACGGCATCATCATCGCCGGCTTCACGGGCATCATCATCGCCGGTTTCACGGGTATCATCATCGCCGGCTTTGGCGAAGGTAAGGACGAGGCTCCGGTCAACTGCGGCATCATCATCGCCGGATAAATACGGTTACATCCCACTCGCGAGGGGGTGAATACCTCACACTTACGGCCCGTTTCGAAAGAGACGGGCCTTTTTTATTTCCCGGCGGTCGATGACCTGGCGGGATTGAGTTTGCGAAGGTTTTCGACCGCGGCGGGCAGGACCTCGAGAACGTGATCGACGTCGTCGTCGGTATTGAATTTACCGAAACTGAAACGGATCGCACCGCGGGCCAGCGAATCGTCGCGGCCGAGAGCCTTGATCACCCGCGAAGGCTCGATCGATCCTGACGAGCACGCGGAACCGGTCGAAACGGCGACCCCGTGCATATCGAGATTGATGAGCAGGCCTTCGCCCTCGACCCCATCAAATGAAATATTTGAGACATTTGGGACGCGTTCTGCCCCAAGGCCGTTGACGACGATGTCGGGTATCGCCTCGCAGACGCGGCTTTCGAACCGGTCTCGCATCGCTTGCAGGTTGGAACCGACGGTTGAGAGCTCAGATCGGGCGATAGAGCTCGCTTCGCCAATGGCCACAATGTTTGCGACCGGTTCGGTCCCGGCCCGCAGGCCCCGCTCTTGGCGTCCGCCGATATTTTGAGCGTGAAGCCGCGTGCCGCGGCGAACGTAAAGTGCCCCGGAGCCTTTCGGCGCATAGATCTTGTGGGCCGAGATCGACAGCAGATCGCATCCGATCGCCTCGACGTCGATCGAGACCTTGCCGGCGGCCTGGATCGCGTCGGTGTGAAACCATATCTTGCGTCCGGCTTCACGCAGGCCGCGGACGATACGGCCGATCTCTTCGACCGGCTGAATGGTACCGATCTCATTATTCGCCATCATTACGGTGATGAGTATCGTTTCGTCGGTTATCGCATTTCGCAGATCCTCGGCCCGGACGACGCCGTTCGAGTAAACGGGCAGCCGCGTGACGCTGTAACCGCGTGCTTCGAGATCCTCGCAAACGTTCTTCACGGCCGAGTGCTCGAACGCCGAAGTGATGATGTGTTTCCCGTATTTTTCATTTGCCTCGACAAGGCCGCGAATAGCGAGATTGTTGGATTCGGTGCCGCCGGAGGTGAAAATGACCTCATTCGGCCGCGCATTGATCAGTTCGGCGACCTGGTGACGAGCCTTGTCGATGGCAGCACGAGCCTTTTGACCCTGAAAGTGGATGCTCGATGCATTGCCGTAAAACTCCGAAAAATACGGGAGCATCGCCGCAACGACCGCGGGATCGGCCGCCGTCGAAGCGCTGTTGTCCAAATAAACACGTCGAAACATAAGTAGATGCTATCACAGCCATAAATGGCCAAACGACAAGTTCATCACATCGGGGCGACGATAATCAAACGGGTAACGCAACAATCTCTGCTGACATCTAATGCCTGAACGTGGTCGGTCGGCCGATGTATGTTGCCGAAAGTGCGGCATTAGCGTAAATTATAAGGTGGTGTTATACAGGCGAGAGTTGCCTTGGCGACGGCCCGGTAGAGGTTTATAAAATGGATTTTGCAACAAAAGAGATCTTTAAGCGATACGCGAGCATATTGGTCGGAAAACCGATCTCGCCCGTGTTTCTCAACATTCTGGTCACGAGCGTCTGCGATATGCGATGTACGCATTGCTTTTTCACTGACGAGCTCGACGACCGCCCGCGCAAGAAACTGCAGATGAAAACGCACGAGATCGAACGGATCTCTGAAACCCTCGGCGGAAACCTCGGGGTGCTCGTACTTGCCGGCGGAGAGCCTTTCACGCGAAAAGACCTGCCGCAGATCGTCCGGGCGTTTTACGAGAACAACAAACTTGACTCGGTCTATCTGATGTCGAACGGCCAGATCCATCCGCGCATCTTTCCCGATGTGGCACAGATCATGGACGAATGCCCGAACCTCAACGTCAGCGTGGCGCTCGGTATCGACGGCATGAAAGAGGCACACGAAAAGATCCGACGCAAAGAGGGAAGTTGGGACAAGGCGATCCATACGGCACGGACGCTGCAGCAGATGAAGAAGGAGCAGTATCCGCGCCTCGACATTCAAACATGTACGTGCGTAATGCACTCGAACGAAGAGACCATCTTCGACTGGTACGATTTCCTCAAGTACGACCTCAAGCCGGACAAGGTCAACATCAACTATATCCGCCCGCCCTCAAACGATCCGATCGAGCTCGAATTTGACCATAAGCGCTATCAGCAGCTGTCGCAGATGATCCTCGATGACACCAAGAGTGCGGCGCTCAAGAATAACTACGGCGGCGATTCAGGTTTCTTTAAGGCGGCGGTCGACATCTATATGCACGACCTGATCGCCAAGACCAAAGAAGAGAACAAGGCCCAGCTGACGTGTTATGCCGGCAGTGCCGGTGCGGTCATTTATGATCATGGTGCACTTTCGTCCTGTGAGAATAAGGCGGATGTACTGAACCTTCGCGACTATGATTGGGACTTTCAGGCGGCGTGGAACACCGATCTGATGGCCGAACGCCGTAAAGAGGCCGGCAACGGCTGCTTCTGCACGCACGAATCGAACTGCTTTTATCCGTCGCTGCCGTTCAACGCCGGCCATCTGGTCAAGATCAAGAAATTGGAATCGCAGATGAAAAAGGCTGCCAAATCCGTCGGGTTCGAGGCAGCACGCGAAGTAGCGATGAAGGCGTAAACCGAATTCGTTCGAAAATGCCCCAGACCACTCCAAAGATCCTGATAATATCGTCCGACACCGGCGGCGGGCATCGCTCGGCCGCCGCGGCGATCTCTGACGGTCTGGAAAAGTTCTGGAAAGGCGATTCGTCGGTCGTAAGGGTCATCAAGGCGGTCGAAGAGTCGCACCACGTGACGGACAAGTTGGTAAGTTTCTATAACTGGATGCTGCGTAATCGCCAGCACTGGATGAAATATCTGTATTGGTTCGTCAACAAGATCAGGCCGGAAACCCGTGAGTTCTTTCATAAACGCTGTATGGGGTACGTTCGGGACCAGTTTGAGAAATGGTGCCCGCACGTCGTCGTCAGTGTTCATCCCCTCACCCAGCACATCTTTGCCAGGATCCTCAAGGAACTTAATCTATCGGATCAGGTTCCGCTTGTAACTGTTGTAACTGATCCATGTTACGGATTTTGGAAAGGGTGGGCCTGCGAAGATGTTTCGCTTTATCTCGTTGCCAATGAGGACGCCCGGGATCAGCTTATCGATTACGGCATCGCGCCTTCGAAGATCAAGGTTTCCGGGATGCCCGTGAACCCGAAATTTCGCGAAGTTGACGAGAAAGACGCTCAGGACGCCCGACGTGTTTACGGCCTCGACCCCGACAAATTTACCGTTTTTGTCAATGCCGGATGGGTCGGCGGCGGCAATATCCCGCAGATCTTCCGCGAACTCGTTCGAGGCGAGCTCGACGTGCAAGCCATATTTCTTGCCGGCAAGAATGAAGAATTAAGGCTTGAGGCCGAACAGATCGCCAAGACGGCGAAATTTCCGGTCAAGGTCATTGGCTATTCCGACGAGATCGAAAAACTGATGCACTCGGCCAACATAATGGTTTCGAAGCTCGGCGGGTTGACGACATTTGAGGCACTGGCGTGCCGTCTGCCGATCATCGCCGATGTGACCACACCGCCGATGCCCCAGGAAGCGGGCACATCCGAACTTCTTGAGCGACGCGGAGCCGGCATTTTGCTCAAAAAAAGCACGGACATCGTTCCGACCATTCAGAACCTGCTTGCCGATAGCGATGAATACTCGCGGATGAAGGCCGCGACGGTCGGGATGACAATGCCGAATTCGACCGAGCAGATCATCAAAGAGATAAATGCTCTGCTGCCGCACCCGTTCACGACGTCGCGGGCTGCCGCGTAAGGTGGCACTTTTCAATTCGGCAACTTGTCAGGTCAACGCGATTTATTTAACCTCTTGATTTGGGTTCTTAGTCCTTATCTAACTCGGAGAACTTAGTTTTGAGCTTATTACTGGAAGGAAAGCGTGCGTTCGTATCAGGCGGAACGCGAGGAATCGGTGCTGCGATATGTGAGGTATTCGCGCGTGAGGGTGCGGATGTCGCTTTCAACTATCATTCCAGCGACGCTCTCGCCGACGAGGTCCGTGCAAAGATCGAAGCCCACGGCCGCCGTGCTCTCAGCTACAAGATCTCAGTGACCGATCGCTACGGCATGAAGCACATTGCACGCGAGATCAAGGACGCGTGGGGGCCGATCAACATTCTGGTCAATAACGCGGCGGTGAACAAGGGCGACAATTTTGCGACGACGACCGACAAATCTTGGGATTGGGTGGTCGATACCAACGTAAACAGCCTGTTTGCCGTGACCAAGCCGTTTTACAAGCAGATGATCCGCGAGCGTGAGGGCTCGATCCTGAACATTACTTCGGTCGGGGCGATCCGAAGTTTGCCGACATCGGTGCATTATGCGACGTCAAAGGCGGCGATGATCGGATTTACCAAGTGCCTATCCCGCGAGGCAGCCAATTTTGGCATTGCGGTAAATGCGATCGCGGCAGGTATCTTTGACACGGATCTCGGCCACACGTTGCCGGAAAGGCTGCTGCAGATGCACGATTTTTGGGTGGCAAAGGGCCGAGTCGGCCGGCCCGAGGAACTCGCGGAATACGCGGCTTTCATGACCAGCGACCGCAACAGTTTCATGAGCGGTGAGATCGTCATCGTTGACGGCGGAGCGATCACTTAGTTTTTTGCCTGAGAAACGATCGAATTTTGCGAAAACCGGAGTTTAGCTCCGGTTTTTTGCATTAATGGGTTAGAATCGTTGCGTCTCACCTAAGAACGGATCAGCGGGCGGCCTGCGGCCCGGCATCGAATGGAGAATTGAAAATGAAAGTTCGGGTTGTACTCTGTCTTATCCTATCGGCGGCTATTTCGGCTAGTTTACCGGCCGGCTCATTTGATCAAAACCGCCAAACGCCGGATCCCGACCTGATCGCAAAGCGCTTTGCGATCGAAAAGGAACTGAACGAGATCGCGGTCATTGACCGAAAGGTGATGGTGCCGATGCGAGACGGCAAGAGGATGGCAGCGGACGTTTACCGGCCCAAGGACCCGTCGAAGAAATATCCGATCATCTTTTCGCGAACGCCTTACAATTTCAATTTCTGGGATATCAGGCTCGGGGCCCCACGTGATATGACCTCGATACTCGACGCCGTAACGCGCGGATATGCGTACGTCGTGATGAATGAACGCGGGCACTTTTTTTCAGAGGGAAATTATGACATTCTCGGGCCGCCGACGACCGATGGAGACGATGCTCTGACGTGGATGTCGTCGCAGCCGTGGTCTAACAAAAAGGTCGGCACGATCGGCTGTTCATCGACCGCGGAATGGCAAATGGCGGTCGCCGCTCGAGGAAATCCCGCATTTACGACGATGATCGCACAAGGGTTCGGGGTCGGCGTCGGGCGTGTCGGGCCATACTACGAGCAGGGAAACTGGTATCGGGGCGGGGCGGTACAGATGTTGTTCATCGCATGGCTGTATGGCGAGCAAAACCAGGTTCGTCCGATGTTTCCCGCAAATACGTCGCAGGCGGACCTGATCCGCGCGTCAAAGTCGTTCGATCTGGCACAGCAGGCTCCGCCGGTCGACTGGTCAAAGGCCCTTCGGCATTTACCGGTAAAGGACATCATCAAGGCCGTGGACGGGCCGAACGGAATATTTGCCGACGAGATGCCGAACAGCACTGGCGGAGCGATGATACGGCGAACGCCCAATGATCCCGCATGGTATAAGGGCGGACTGTTTCACGACAACATGAGGATCAACATTCCCGGATTCTGGTTCATGTCATGGTACGACGTGTCGGTCGGGCCGAATCTGGCATTATTCAATCATGTAAGAAAGACGGCGAGTCCCGATATCGCCGATAAACAATATGCGGTGATCGCCCCCACGCTGCACTGCAGCTACACACGTGCAGCCGAAAACACAGTGGTCGGCGAGCGAAGCATGGGCGACGCCCGACTGGATTACAGTGCCCTGACGTACGGCTGGTTCGATCACTTTTTGAAGGGCGAGAAGAACGACATTCTAAATATGCCGAAGGTCCGCTATTTCACAATGGGCAGCAATAAATGGCAATCGTCCGACCAATGGCCGCCCAAGGGGGCCGAGCCGATGAAGTTCTATCTTTCGAGCGGAGGCAAGGCAAACTCGGCCAAAGGCGATGGTGTACTTGCCTTGGCACCGCCGGCTGCCGATTATCCCGACAGTTTCGACTACGATCCGATGAACCCCGTACCTTCGTTTGGCGGAAACGTCTGCTGCACGGGTAATGCGGTCACGGGCGGGTCGTGGGACCAAAGCAAGATGGAAGAACGGCAGGACATTCTCGTTTACAGTTCTGATGTGCTCAAGGAGGGGATCGAACTGAGCGGTTCGATCGACCTGACGCTGTATGTATCGTCGAGCGCCAAAGATACGGACTTTACGGTCAAGCTGATCGACGTCGATGAGAACGGCAAGGCATGGAACCTGGACGAGACGATCCAGAGAATGCGTTATCGCGACGGATATGAAAAACCGCTGGCGTGGATGGAGACAGGAAAGGTCTACAAAGTTGTATTCCAGCCGATGACGACGAGCAACTATTTCGCTCCGGGCCACCGTATCAGGATCGAGATATCGAGCAGTAATTTTCCCCGATTTGACCGGAATATGAATACGGGCGGGAACAATTATGATGAAGTGACGGGCGTTACGGCCCGAAATTCGGTCCATCACTCAAAGCAGTATCCGGCCGAGCTGACGATCACGGTGGTTAAGAAGAAGTGAAAGCGGAGTCAGGCTTGCTCACGAAGACCAGAGTCAGGCCTGCGTTGGTTTAGTTCTCAAGGCGATCTTTGGCTTTGGCGACGAATATCTTGATCATTTCGGCGATGCGTTTGTTCATCTCGCTGCTGATCAGGCTTTCGCCGGCGAGACCTGCCAGGAAATGCAGGTCGCGGGCGGACTTGCGCCGGAGTTCGACCAGCTGCGAAAAATGGACATTCGTTACGCCTTTGGCTTTTTCGAAAAAGTCAGCGGAATACCTCAGGAAATTTTCGGCTTCGGTCCTGAGCGGCGACCATTCGATCCGCTCTTCGTTTGCCTCGACCAATTCGACCGCAAATTTTTGCAGCATCTGCCCGACGACAGGTATCTCGGCCTGGATCCGCCAATGTGCGATACCCTTCGCGTCGGTATGTATTTGAGAGATCCCGGGCATCAACGCCGCGAAATTTGAAATGTCCGAGAAAAAATCCCGAACGCGATCGATGCCGGAATTTAGCTCGATCACGCCCGAATAGCCTGCCTTTACGGTAAACATCAAAATACTCCGTTATCTATCTTCAGCAACGTTGTCACGGTCGAGTGATGGTGCCAAATTCGAGTCGAATACGTCACGACGACCGAGATCAGGCTTAATTGTACTCGGCGAACGGCCAGAGACCAAATTTATTGTCTTTCATGGTGGGCGTTAAGCCGAGAACTTTGACAGACATCAATGTCGCAATGCGAGCGATCACAATGGGCCTGATCTGCATCGAACAATATTAGGATGGAATAATAGTTCAGGACGTTTTGTCCAAGTAATGATATTGTGGGTGCCCACATTCAGGATCATATGCCGAAAGACTCAAAAAGCGATTGCCCTAAATGCGGGGCGTTGAGCATCAAGGACTGGCAAGAATTGACGGGGGACGAGAAGATGATCGTCAGCCGTCTGCCGGCAGCCAGGGCGTTTACGCCGGCCGAACGCAAACGGCATCGGTTCTGCACACGTTGCTGGTTCGAGGAGATCGAGCCGCGCGAGCATCGAGCATGACGCCGCGGCATCACTGCTCAGCCGTCGTTGAGCCGGATCGGAAATTAGTTGTAAAATCCCGAAAACGAATCATTCCAATTACTTGTTTTAGCCAGGACGCTTTTGCCCAAAAGTGGCCGCTACCTAACAGAATATCCGTGAGTGCCGCAGATCTGAGACGTTATGCGAATAATGATCCTTATTTTGGCGTTTGCGGCCGCGGCAAGTGCTCAGCTGACAGTTTTGAACACTTCCTCGACCGACACTCAGCCGGCGCAGATGTTTTATATCGAGGCCGACCTGTTGGTCAAACCGACATCCTACGCGACCGGTGGTTTTCAGTCCTACGGCTATCGTGCGGTCTACGGCCTCGACAAAAAGACCGAGGTCGGGATAAACGTATTCTACACCCGCAACGGAACAACTTCGCCGATCGAGGCGAATTTTGCCGTTAAGCGTCAGCTTTTCACCAGCGAAAAGCACGGCATCGCATCGACCGCCGGGCTCACCGCATTTGTGCCGCTCAACAGATCGGCGGGCAGCCGCACAATGACCGTTGGTTATGTAAATATCAGCAAAACATTCGACAAACTTCGCGGATTGCGTCTCACTGCCGGGGCTTACCGGGCCTTCAATACCGGTAGCGATTTTGGTGCAAAGGGCGGTGTCACGCTGGCATTCGAACAGCCGTTATTCAAGCGTGTCAACGTGCTCGGTGATTGGTCGTCCGGTAAGAACCGATTTGGCTATGCTGCCGCCGGACTGAGTTTTGCTCTCACGAAACGGCAAAACCTGACGGCCGCGTACAACTGGGGAAACAGCGGTGCGGGCAACAACTTTTTGTCGATCTACTATTCAAATTCGTTTTAGGATGAGGTCAAAACGAAAGGGCACCGCGATCGATGGCGGTGCCCTTTGCGTAAAACGGTAAACCAAATTACGGGGTCATCATTACGCCGAAGTCAAAGAACTTCGAACCGACACCGGCGGCCGTGTTGGCGTTACCTGAGTTCAGCAGGTAAAAGCCGTACTCGCCCTTTTTGAGTTCGGTGGTCGGCGTGATCTTGAATACACCGTTGCCGAGGTCTTCCGCCTTGAGCCCAACGACATACTCGTCCGAAAGCCCGCCCTTTGAACCCCACGAATTTGTCTTGGCGATCGTTACTTCGCGGTTATCGCTCCTCTGATTGAAGCGTACGAGCGTGAATTCATTCGGTGACGAGGGAATGCCGCTCGAGGTGTTCAGCCCGCCGCTCGAAGCGTCCAGGTAAAAGTAGAATACGGGTGTCGTCGTTTGGATCTGCAGAGAGGCATTTCGGCCCGGTAAGTTTGTTTTGGTTTTGACCTTTCCCAGTCCGAAAGGCGTCATTGACGCGGTGAATGCGCCGCCCGTGCGGTTCTGGCCCGACATCGAAGGCTGGATCTGGGTCATTTTACGGACGCCGTCCTTTTCTTCGTACAAGTAAACACCGTAGCTATGCTTCGACATCGGGTCATTGGGATCACCGCCCTGTGACGCCGACGTGTTGCCGCCGCCGGAAACGACCGACTTGCCGCTCTTTGCCTCGAGCATCGCCGCGACCGTTTCATCGCTGACGCCGGCCTGTTTGAGCTTGATCAGCGAATCTGTCGAGAGGTCAAACTTGGTCGCCGAAGTTCTGATCTTACCGATGATGATCGAACTGCTGAGCCCGGCCTTTGTAAGCGAGATGACCTCGTCGTTGGTCATCGTCTCCTGTGCGACGACTGCAGTTGAGGACACAAGCACAAGCGAGAGGCACACGGCCAGAAAGCTGAATTTACGTTTCATTTATACTCCTCCAATAAAGTTCAAGAACAAAAATTTCGAATGATCGGATTTGCGCCAACTATTGAGAACCGCGTCTGCGTCCGGGACGGTAGTTGTCCCTTGCACGAATATCCAGATCGGGCCGGTACACTCGGACCTTTATGAAATAGCGGCTGTCGGGCGTTCGTTCACTGTTAGGATAATAACCCAAACTGTATGTTTTGCGAAGTTCTTCGGCGATCCGGGCAAATGCTTCGTTGAGGTTGGTGGCCGAAGTGACACGCTGCAGACGGCCGCCGGACCGCTCGGCCAGATCGCTGAGAAATTCGCGGGCAGCGGCATAGTCCTCTTCCTTTTCGCCCTTAACGAGCGGTGCTTCGACTACGTAAGGACGATCATTGTCGTCGTAGAGGATCTGGGCGTCCTTGCGGCGGATCTTGCGCACATCATCAAAGGTATCGTATCGGATCGGGTAGATGAGCGTGTCGATCTCGTCAATATCGCGAAGCAGCCCTTTGGCCGTAGCTGTCACGCTTGTGGTATCGACACCGTCGCTTAGGAGTACTATCGCCTTTCGCCCCTTAACGCTGCGAAGTTTTTCATTGAGAGCCGCATCGATCGCTGAATACAGACTCGTGCCGGAACCGACCTTGGCCGCCTCGACCGCATACCGAAGGGCGAGCCGATTGTCGGTCGCCTCACACAGCACGCGGACCTTTTCGTCAAACGACACGACCATTACCCGGTCACTCGGCCTGAGTTGAGCGATGAATGCCTTGGCGGCGGCCTGGATCTCGGGAAGCTTGAAGACGCTCGAATAGCTCATATCGAGCAACAGTGCGACCGTGAACGGTTCGTCGGAGTTTGAGAAATACGCGATCTCCTGCTCTTCGCCGTTCTCGAATATCTTGAATTCCGAACGATCAATGTCGGTGACGGGACGGCCCTTCCGAGTGTTTACACGCACCGGGACAGTGACCAGATCGGTCTCGATGCGAACGATGCCGTCGTCTTTTTCAGGTTTTGGGACAGAAACGGGCCTTGCCGAATTGTCCGAAGTGCGGTCCTTGCGGGCGATGCTCTCGGAATAGCCCTTGACGCGGCCCGCTTGCCCGGCCGAATGAACGGCCGTCAAAGTCAGGATCGCAAAAAGGACGGTGGATCTGTACATCGCGAGCCGGTTGTTAGTTCATGGGCATTCCGAGCAAAGCGTTCAAGGCGGTTTCGGTAGCCGCCGCCGGGTCGTCCGAAGAGGTCATATCCCAACGCCAGACGCCGCCAAGTTTGATCATATTCGCGGTGCCGTTGAAAACGAGTGAATTTCCTTCGATGGTGATCCGGCACGATGCGGGGACCGCGGCTTTGTTGCCAGTGACGACCGCGGTTCCAACGCGGATCTCCGACATACCGTCAAAAAGTTTACGCGTTGCGGCGGCATCCTCCGGGTTCTCGTTCAAACCGTTGACAAACTGACGAGCAAATTCGCTCGGGTCACCAGGCATCAGTTTCTGCACCGCAGGAGAGAAACTTACCACGTAAAAGAGCCCGGCCCAGTCCTGCTTTTGCAAAGTCTGATAGACCTTTAAGGCGGCAGCAGCGGCATCAGCGGCGTCTGTATTCGCGGTCTTCTGAGCGTTTGCGGCAAAGGCAAGCGTAAGGATAAGGCTAAGAATGGTAATTGCTTTTTTCATAAATGCGGTCGTTTCCGGATCCAAATCAGAGTTGATAGGGGACTGGTAAATTATACACAAACGAGTGATTCCATCCAACGAATTCTATTTGCCGCCCGGAAATTGCAGAACAGACTCAAAAGCTGAACGAACCGCCAGGCGGTGAAGCGTAAGTTGTTCAAGCAGTTCAGCCGGCGAGGAAAGTCCCATCCGCTGAGCGATCGTCGACAGGACCGTCTGATTTCCCATCGAGAGGCGAGTAGTGCGGCCGACCGTTAACCGAAGGTTGTGGTCGAGCGCGGCCAGGAAGCGGTAACCATTCGACAGATCCTGATATTCATTCGAGGTCAGCGATCTGCAACCGTGAAGCCGCTCGAGCATAAATGCCGTCGATCGGTCATCGCCATCATCGGGGACGTTATCCCTCAACTGCAGGTAACGCATCGCAAAATAGACGTCCAGCATTCCGCCTTTGCCGTATTTGATATCTACGTCCGAACCGCGACGCGTGCGTGCCCGCTGCGTCTCAAGGGCGTGCCGAATGCGTTCCGTCTCAGCCCGCAGAACCGCTTGATCAGCAGCCAGTGCCCGTTCGTGGATCAACCGGCGTGTGCCGTTCTCGACCGTGGAACCAAGAGCCCGGTCGCCGCCAACAGCACGCAGCTTAACAAATGCGAGCAACTCCCAAATGGCCGCCGTATCCTGCATATAGTTAAGAAACGACTCGCCGGAGATCGCACTCATTCCCTTCGAGCCGTATGGCCTCAGCCGCAGATCGACGCGGTAAAGATTGCCGTCGCGGGTCATCGACGAGAGAACTGTGACAAATAACTCGGCCGCACGGCTGTAATACTCGGCGTTGGACACCGACGCACCCGTCACTGCCGAATCGTCATAGACCAGGATCAGATCGAGGTCTGAATCGTAGTCGAGGCCACGTCCGCCCAGCTTGCCGAGGGCCAGCACCGCGAGGCTAAGGCTGTCGCTGCTCGAGGAAAATCTTGCGTTGAGTTCGTCGAGTACCACTGTCAGAGCGGCCGAGATGCTGGCCTCGGCGAGTTTTGTCTGGAGCCGCTTTGCATCGCGGGTCGATATCGTCCCGAAGACATCCCGGACGACAATTCCGATCAGAAGCTTGGCCCACTCTTGACGCATCGACGACAGCCGCGGGCCAAATCCGGCGACTCCAATTACCGAGGAAGCCATCTTTGACTCGAAGTCGAGTTCCTCGGGGGCGGAGTTCGGGTCGGGAAGCGATGCGGCAAGCTGCGGACTGGCCGCGATCATCGACGCAAATCTCGGCGAGACGGACGCCAGACGATCAAGCACGGACATCTCATTGCCCTCCGCCGGAAGCTCGAATTCCGACTTTTCGATCGAGGCCAGTACGCCGGAACGTATTCGGTCAGCGGCGTTCGGTACAATTGAGATATCGGTGTCGCGGGTCGCGGCGTCGGCGGTTTCGCCGAAAATTCGTGAGAATACGCGGCTGACATTTTCAGAATGACGTAATAACAGCTCGTCAAAATCGCCGCCCGAGGCAAACGTGACCCGACGAGCAAGTAACGACCGCTTTTCACCGCTATCCGGGACCGTGTGCGTCTGGATACCGTTCTCCATCTGCAGAACATGTTCGGTCCGGCGCAAGAATTCGTATGCCGCGGACAACCCGGAAAGCTCAGTCTCACTCAGATATCTCCTGTCGGTGAGACGTGAAAGACTGATCAAGGTGTGCGGGCATCGTAGCCAACGGTCATCGCCGCCGTGGGCAAGCTGGAGAGCCTGAGCCAGGAATTCGATCTCGCGGATGCCGCCTCGGCCGAGTTTGACGTCGAAACCGAATTTTCCGACGTTTTCACGGTCGATCTTTTCCTTTGACAGCCGAACATTGCGTAACGCCTCCTCGACGGTCTCGCCCGACTCGAAGACCAACGGCTCGACCTTGGCAAAAAACTCGCCAAACAACTCGGTATCGCCCGCACATCCCCGCGAACGTATCAAAACCTGACGTTCCCAGGGGCGTGCCTCGTTCAGGTGATACCTGACAGTATCGGCGACGGACATTGTCAGTGCCCCGAGAGAGCCGTGCGGCCGCAGACGCAGATCAACGCGATAGGCCGCCCCTTCGCCGATCTGCTGACCGACCAGCTTGGTCAAGAATTCGGCAAGTTTGACGAAGTATTCGCGGTTCGTCACTGCTCCGCGGCTGCCGATGCCGGAGGTCGTGCCTTCGTTCGAATACAAGAACAGAAGGTCGATGTCCGATGAATAATTCAATTCGCGTGAACCGAGCTTGCCGAGGGCGGCAATGCAGAACCGAGCCGGCCGCAACCGGCCCTTTTCGTCGGTTTCCTGCGGCGTCCCGAAGCGATTGTCCATTTCGCGGCGGGCGAGCTTCAGGGACGATTCGAGAATGGCGTCAGCCAGATTTGATATCTCTTCGGTGATCTCGGCGATCGTGGCGAGTCGCCGTATGTCGCGAAGATATATCCGCAACAGCTCTCGACGGCGAAAGCGAGCAAAAAGTACCTGCGGATCGAGCTGCGATCGGGTCATCGAAAAACGTGCGAGGGATTCGAGCAGTTCGTCCTTGCCGCGAACCCCCGAATCGCGACGCTTGCGGCCAAGCCACCAGATATGATCGGGGTGCTGCAGCATCGTAGTGGCGAGCAGGGGACTGAACGCCGCAAGAGTCAGAACGTCCGACAAAAGCGGTTCGTTCCGCGCGAGTTTGACCGCCGCCGACGGATGCTTTTCCTCCAGCTGAGATAGAAACCGTCTGGCCGACTCGGGATCGGGCAGATCTCGTATGATGTGGGCTTCAATATTCATTTGCGAAAGCGTTGCGGGTCGATGTTGTACTTGCGTATCTTGTAGCCTACGATCCGCTCGGTCGAATCGAGCATTTTTGCGGCCTTTGCCACATTTCCCCTTGTTGATTTGAGCGTGTCCTGAATGAGGTCGCTCTCGAAAGCCTCGACCGCCGAGGTCAGCGTGACTCGCGTCTCGGTTCCGCTATTTTCGGCCGTCTGCAGTGTCGGAGGCAAATGATGGCCGTGTATCACGTTTGAATCACACACGATCACCGCTCGCTCGATCGCATTTTCAAGTTCGCGGACATTGCCGGGAAAATGGTATGCCGTGAGCATATCGATCGCCGGGGTCGAGATGCGGCGAACGCGTTTTTGGTGCTCGCGTTCGTATTTTTCCAAAAAATGTTCTGCCAGCAAAAGGATATCAGCCTTTCGCTCACGCAGCGGCGGAAGGAATATCGTGAACCCGTTGATCCGATAGAACAGATCCTCGCGAAACCGGGCCTGAGCGATCTCGGACTCCAGGTCTTTAGTTGAAGCGGTAATGAACCGTACATTGACCTTGACCGTCTCGCCGCCGCCGAGCCGCTCAAACTCGCCCTCGCGTATCGCCCGCAACAACCTTGCCTGCGTATGCGGCGAAAGGTCTCCGATCTCGTCGAGAAAAAGTGTGCCGCCGTCTGCAAGTTCGAGCCGTCCTTTTTTTCGCGTTGCGGCTCCGTCAAAGGCGCCTTTTTCGTGACCGAATAGCTCACTTTCGATCAATGATCCGGGCAATGCGGCACAGTTGACCTTGACGAAAGGGCGTTTGGCCCTGAGGCTGTTGTAATGGATCGAATTCGCGATCAGCTCTTTGCCGGTCCCGCTCTCGCCGCGGAGCAGAACGGTGGCATTTGAACGAGCTACCTGTGCGGCCTGGTCGTACACCTGCCGCATCGGGCTGGAATTTCCGATAAGGTGGCTGAACCCATACTTTTCTTTCAGCTCTTGTTTGAGGTGTGAGTTCTCCTCGATCAGCTTTCGGCTCTGTTCGTTGACGGTCTGTTCGATCCGCATTGCCTGAGCGATCAGGCCCGCAATTACCTTGAGCAGCTTGATCAGGTCATTTTCGGCAACCCTTGCCGCAGGGCGAAACCCGATAGCGACCATTCCGGCAGTCGATCCGCGCATCACGATCGGTGCGGCGATGAGCATTTTTGTGCCGGTCCCGAACGCGAGGAACTGCAGAGCCGGGTCTGCCCCGAGATCATCGATCACGAATGGGGACGACGAGTTGAATATCTTCCAGAGACTGCTTTTTGTGATTCGCGTTTCCAGCCGTCTGAAATCCGCCGCACCGATGCCGCTGGAGGCCAGAATATCGGCGAACTCCCGATCGGCCCGGCGCCGAGCCACGAACGCGACGCTGGCGGAAAAAGCGTTTGCGAGATTTTCGATAACGGAGGAGCTGCCTGAGCGAATGCCGTCAGCCTCGGCAAGCGAGGCCGAGGCCCGAGCAATGAAATCAACATGGTCAACTCTCATATCCGACAAAAATGTAGGACTCTGAACAAAAAGGCCTCAAATGTCGAGTATAACCGCCAGATCGATTTTTGAGCATTCAGCAGCGGCAGGTTCTGACACCCATCTGATAATTTGCAAACAAGATCGTCCAGAATTCCGCCGGATAGCAACACCCGAGATTGCCGAGGATATGGTAATTGGTTCGGAGAACGACTTCGCGGGCCGATCTGCGATAATATCGAACTGTGACCAGCCGTATCGAGATCATCGCCACCGAAGAGCATTTCAAAATGCGTCTCGACGACCTGTTGTTCGACCGTTTCAACGGATTGAGCAAGATGTACCTTCGCGAGATCGTTAAGAACGAGTTGTGCGAGGTAAACGGGCGGTCTGAGAATATCGGATACAGGCTCAAGCCCAACGACCTGATCGAGATATACGTCGATGAGTCTCGGGCGACAGCGATGCGGCCGGAAAACGTACAGATCGACGTCCATTACGAAGACAGCGATCTGATCGTCGTTAACAAGCCGCCGGGAATGCTTGTCCATCCGACCCACCGCGATAAGAACGGCACGCTGCTCAATGCATTGAGTTATTATCTGAATTCCGGGAATGGTGAGAACGGCTCGAAGCACGTTCGTGCGGGTTTGATCCATCGGTTGGATAAACAAACATCCGGCCTAATGGTAGTCGCCAAGACGTCGCGAGCCCATCGGATCCTGGCCGAGCATTTCAAACGAAAGATCGTTGAAAAGAGATATTTGGCGATGGTGGACGGTGTGATCGACGATGACCTCGGGACGATATCGAAGCCGATCGGCCGATTTGCCGAACTCAAATTGTGGGACGTCAAGGAAGACGGCAAACCGGCTGAGACCCGGTTTTGTGTCAAGTTCCGAACGGCAAACGCGACGCTGGTCGAACTAGAGCCGGTCACCGGCCGGACCAACCAACTCCGGATACACTGTGCATCGATCGGGCATCCGATCATCGGCGATACCGAACGCGGCGGCAGCAAAAACGAACGCCTGATGCTGCATGCCTGGAGGCTGGCGTTCCGGCACCCGAGCGGCGGACGCCGGCTCGAGTTTGAATGCCCCGCCGACTTTGCCGACGTCGATCACTTAGCGGCCTGAAGAACGATATCGAACGCCCGGTTGGCCGAGCTTTTCCTGAATGCGATGGCCAGCGAATACGACTTGCCCGCCTCGAGCGTGTAACAGCCTTCGCCGTATCCGTCACGATAAACGCCGTCGGTGTAGAGAGTGTTCGACCAGATCTTGTAGCAATATCGGCCGGCGGATCTGAACGTCCAGGAGTTAGAGTGCTGCTTCTTCGAGGAATCGAGCACAAAGTGCTGCCGTGAGCCTCCCGAGCCAAATTCCATCACGATATGTTCCCACGTCTGGCCGGCAGCCGTGTTAAGTACGTCGGTCACGTAAAAACGGCCGAGCGGGACCGCCGCCCTCGCTCCATAGAGCACCTGGATGCCCTTCACGTCCAGTTCGCTGAGTTGACCGTCGTTATTCCAACGCGGGTTACAGTAATTCATCACAGAATACGGATCGTACGCCGTCAACAGCCATCCGCCGCTCTTTGAGGACTCGGCCTTGCATGTGGAATCGGCACGATCCTGTTCGTGCATCAGGCCAAGAGCGTGCCCAAACTCATGGACGGCTATTGATGAAATGCAAGAACGCCGTTTGTTCGGTGCCTGGCAAACGGGCGAAAAGTTCTTGAACGTGAAGTTGAGCTCCATCCCATTACGTCGTCCGTCCATAAAACGCCCGACGCCGGAATTTGACCGTGTGTCCGTGATCAGAATGCGAATACCTCTGCTAGCCTGCGTGCAGGCTGCCCAATTGTAAAAATTTACTTTCGCGGCACGCTGCCACGTGTCGATCACGGCGGCCTTCACCCAGCCGGATTCGGTTTCCCAACCGTTGGGATTCTCCCAGCAAACAGGAATGTAGGTGATACCGTCGCTGCTTGCCGGCCACTGCCACCCGGCACCGGAACTTGCATTTGCCCGCATATCGGTCTGAGCGCTGATGTCCGCGATCGCGGCAAAGAAGAGAAAAACGAAGATAACAGCGTACGAGTGAAATTTGATCGTCATATTTTACCGTTCGGGGAGGCAATATTTACGATCGCGAATGGTAAACCGCAGCACCCGCGAAGCTATGTGGCTATGGATGCCCTTTGTGCCAAAACAAGTTGTCAAAAATATCGCGAACAGATCGATCCGGTCGACAAAAAAAATAAAAAAAATATGTAATGGAATTCTCCAAAACGACATATATAGGGTGGATGAACGAAAAGTCATTCAAAAGCGAAAAAGAGCCTGGCAGAGTGCTGACTTTCTCCGTCGCCTTGAATGAGTTCGATCCACAACCCCTCGAACTAAGGAGACAGCTAAATGGCGATAGCAGTAACGTTGGACATCGCGGGCGACGCGATCATTTACGAAAAGGACGCGGTTTGGAATGTAGTTTTCATCACCGACAAAGATCATACGGTCAAGGTTTACAGCAACGGTTCGACCAAACCAGACGTAGAACTCGCGAATACGAACCATCCATTGGCGATGTATCTGAAGCCGGTGAGCCCGGTAATGTTGACCCGCGGCCGAGGCCGTGGATTCGCATCGATATTGAACCTTAACGACACGGACCTTCACGGACTGGACGCGCACGGACGGTCAAATCTTAACGTTAAGCCAAATCCGTCGAACGGGCGGCAGTACGTGCATCTCAAGACCCCTATCGGAACGCTTGGAGGTGAGGATATGGTGCCCGACTATTGGATCGCCGAGTATCCCAATGGTGCGGCAACTGCCCACGGTCACGAGGTCGCCAAGATCGCGAGGCTCACATTTCAGCTCAACGACGGCGGAAAGGTCTCGATCCGCGTAAACGATGAAAATGGGCCTGAGCTGATCTCTTGGCCGGAGAGCAAAGCCGGCGACATCCACCTGCTTTTCGACAACGACTGCCACTTGCCCGGAGCTCGAAGTGACTTCTTAAATTATTACGACTGGGTCACGGACAAGAGTGTCTTCCCGCCGGGGAGCAGGCGGTACACAGCCGGCAAACTACACAGTACATTTGTAAAGGGTGCTCCGCTCGAATCCAAGATGATGGGCCGCGACGGAAACTGCGACCCGGTCGTTATCGACCCGCCTCCGGGCCCCTGAACGACATAATCTCCCAGGCGGTGTTGCTGCCGTGCCGCCCCACACGGCCCGAAATGCAACGCCGGACTGGGCTGCGGAATTTATTCCGCGGCCCTTCAATTTAAAAGGCGGAAAGGGCATCAGACGAGTCTCCCACACCTCGAACGACACCCTTCCCAATTTAGGAACATTCATCAGTTGCGTCTCCCACACCGCAAAAGACTTCCGTTCCTGATTTTGGACAGAATCGGCGGGGAGCCTCAACTATCCTCCGCGACTATAGCGCGTCCCCCAACCGAGTGCAAGCGTAAAGACTGACCAGACACGCAAAATGTTCAAGTACAAAGGCCAAGGCCGTATACTGTGCAAAATGCGTACATAAACCTTACGTCAGGAAGCGATCGCCTTGGCCTCATCCTCATCAGAGAACTGATTATGCAGGATGACCGGTTTCGCCTTCTTACGGAGCCGTATATTTAACACCTCGACGAATACCGAAAACGCCATTGCAAAGTATATGTAACCTTTTGAGATATGCTGATGCATTCCTTCGGCGATCAGCGTGACACCGATCAGCAGGAGGAACGCAAGGGCAAGCATTTTGACCGTCGGGTGCCTCTGTACGAATGCACCGATCGAGCCGGCGAACAGCATCATTGCGATGATCGAAACGACCACCGCCGCGATCATTATCCAAACGTTGCTGACCATGCCGATAGCCGTGATCACCGAATCGAGCGAAAAGACGATATCGAGCAACATAATCTGAATGATGACACCGGTAAAACCGGCATAAACCTTCTTCGAACTGTCGCCCTCCGAGCCCTCCAACGATCCATGGATCTCATGCGTGCTCTTGAATATTAGAAAAAGTCCGCCGATCAGCAGAATGAGGTCCCGTCCTGAGACCGAATGTCCCATAACCGTAAATAACGGTTCGACCAGGCCCATTACCCACGTCAGCGAAAACAGTAGTATCACCCGCATAATCAGCGCGAGTGAGAGGCCGATCAATCGAGCACGCTTTTGATCCTTTTCGGGTAATTTACCCGAAAGGATCGAGATAAAGATGACGTTGTCGATACCGAGGACCAGTTCGAGGACGGCGAGCGTCACGAATGCGATCCAGATCTGCGGATCAGCTATCCATTCCATTTACGAATTCCCCCGAGGCGTTACTCTTTGGACTTGCATGGTTTTCCGGACGCGGCGTCGGCGAGCCTTCTGGCCGTATCGTTCTGGCCGGCACCGGGCTCGACAATATCGGTGACGCACGACATCGTCTTCGAGATCTTGGAAACGATCAGGTACGACGTGTTCTTTGTGCTGTCCTCAGCGTCGGCGACGTTGAATCGCGAGATCAGAGCGACCGGGACCGTGCCCTTTACGCGCCACTCGATCTTTTCGCCAACGCTCGAGAATCCGGAATAGAATCCCCAGAAATCCAGCTCAAACTTTTTCTTCGCCGGGGTAATGATATTGATCGACTGACGAATGTCGTCCTCGAGCACTTGGGCCTTAAAACCGCCGGTACCCGGGCATTCGCCGACATAATATCCCGCACCTTCGGACGACTGCTTGATGGTTCGGCAGGCTGAGGTTTTGGTGCTGGTGTAAACACTCTTGTTCTGTGCGACGGCCATGCCGGACAGAGCGAACACACAAATAGCGACAAAAATGGTAAATTTCATAATTGATTCCTTATTTTTTAAGGAGATACTCTGCCACAGTCGGCGGAGATAGACAATTCCGGTCGAAGATCAATTCACCGATCTGAGGACGCGAACGGCCTTTTCAATTAACGCGGCAATATTCGTAAAAGTGAAAAAGCCGAGCATCGACCTTCCTATTTTATTGCTTTGATCAACTCCGTTGCCAATTCTCGGGCCCCGGTGTCATTCGGCCGGTCACCGATGGCAACCATGACGGCCGCTTTGCCGTCGATGAGAACCCATAACTGCCGGGCGTCTGCACCATTGACGAAATATGCTTCATCGCCGAGTCCCTGTATGTACTCGGCCTTGGACGAGCGGTTTGCGACGTAATCGTCAACCGGAGCGGCGACCACATAGGCGAAGTAGGCATTCTTATCGCCGTCCTTGCCGGCGTCAAAAGTGCAACCCGCATCGGTGCTTTTGTTGTTGAAGCTGAATTTCTCAGGCTTGCCAGACAATGAGCGGCCAACAACGCGTTCTACCGACGAGATCGAGACCGCTCCGCAGGCATCAAATGACTTTAGGTCAAATGTCCCCGGTTTTGGCGTGATCATCTTACCCGGTGTTCCCGCAGCCGGCTGAGTCGGCGAGGCGGAATTGGCGTTCTTCGACAGGTCCGTACCCGAAGCCCGCACGAAGAATATCGTCGCAGGCTCCTTTTCGTTCGACCTGACGGCGACAACGAATAGCATCGTCCTCGATGTTCCGCTGGACTTGCCGAAAAGACAGAATGCTCCGCCGCTGACGGGCGAGTCGCCGCCCGAGAAACAACCGGGCTGATCCTTGAGATCCCAGCCCTTCGATTCCATCAACTTAGCGGTGTAAAAGACCTGAACGTCCTGGGCACCTTGCTGCGTGGTGAAACTAATGAACTCGATGCTGTCGAGTTTGAAATCCTTAGAATCCTGCCGTGAACCGCTCATGAATCCGTCGATAGCCAGCCTGATCAGCATCGGCAGTTCCGCGTCGGTCTTTACAGAGCCGGGGAATTGCGGCACATCGGGCCAGAGATCGGCGACGTTGCCCATGCCTTTGTCGCCGGTGACAGCCTTTTCAGCGTATCGGCCGATAGCTCCGCAACCTAGGATCGAAAAGAGTATTAGAGAACACAAAACAAACTGCGAAAAATTCTTTAACTTCATATCGATCAATGTTGACCGGAAACGCTCCGGTCACGTTCATTTTCTGTAAACGATCCGGCCGCCGACGATCGTCGCGACCGCGGCACCGGTAAAGTCCCAACCGTCAAAGGGCGAATTTCTCGACTTTGACAGCGATCCGGCGTTAGTATATCGCCATTTCAGGTCGGGGTCGATGATCGTAATATCCGCGTGAGAGCCCGGTACGAGGGTACCGCGGCCAATTAGCTTGAAGATTCGAGCCGGATTTGTCGAACAAAGTTCCACGAGCCGTACAAGGCCGATCAACCCTTTATGCACCAACTCATTGAACGCCAACCCCAGTCCTGTTTCGAGGCCGGTAATACCGAAGGGTGCCCGATCATACTCGAGGGCCTTTTCGTCGGCGTGGTGTGGTGCATGGTCGGTCGCGATGGCGTCGATCGTGCCGTCCTTGATCCCTTCGAGAATAGCCTCAAGGTGCTCGGCCGAACGCAGCGGCGGGGCCATCTTGGTGTTGGTGTCGTAGCCCTCGACAGCCCTGTCCGTCAGGGTGAAATGATGAGGCGCGACCTCGCAGGTTACGCTTATGCCCTCGCTTTTGGCCCGGCGAACCGCCTCGACGGCCCCTCTTGTCGAGACGTGCGCGATGTGAATATGAGCTCCGGTGTCGCGGGCCAGGATGATGTCGCGGATCGCGTCGATGTCTTCGGCCAGGGCCGGCATTCCTTTGAGTCCCAGCAATAGGGAAACTCGCCCCTCGTGCATGACGCCGCCGCTCGAGAGAGATTTGTCTTCGCAATGGTCGATCACCGGCAGGTCAAAGTCTCGAGCGTACTGCATTGCCCGACGCATCATTCCGGCGTTTGGCACCGGGCGTCCGTCGTCCGACACGGCAACGGCACCGGCTGCTTTCATCTCGCCCATTTCGGCAAGTTCCGAGCCGTCTGACGATTTTGTGATCGCGCCGATCGGGAAAACATTCGCCAGACCGGCACGTTCCGCCTGTTCGATCATGTAACGGGTGATCGCCGCATTGTCATTGACCGGATTTGTATTCGGCATCGGACAAACGCTCGTCCAGCCGCCCGCAACCGCCGCCGCACAGCCGCTCGCGATCGTCTCCTTATGCTCCTGCCCCGGCTCACGCAGATGCACATGCATATCGATAAATCCGGGAGCGACGAGCATTCCGCTCGCGTCAAAGACCTCACAGCCCTCAGGTACGCCTTCGCCGGGCCTTATCCAACCGGTCACTTTGCCGTCCTCGATGAGGACCGACATTCCGGTATTTTCTTGTGCGGCCGGATCGATAAGATGGCCGTTTGCGATCAGAAGTTTCATTAGCTCAATGCGAGTTGAATTGTTTCAGAGAGTCGCAACCGAGTTGCATACTCAATGTGAAGCACACGACGCGGTTCCGGTGATGTTGATTTAGATGAAGAATGGATCAATAGGGGTTTCATCGCGATGACGCCGCCCTTACCAACTGTACAAGTTACATGACTAGATTTGCTTGCATACCGAACGACTTCATTTTGATCGACCAGACCAAGTGAGTGGCTTCCGGGAATGACCTTCAACGGGCCGTTATCCTCAGTTGAAGGGTCAAGGTGCAAACGCAACGCGATCACCTCATTCATCGCCCAAAACGGAGCCTGCGCGAACTGAATCCCTCCTTTAACCGTCCAAGGCCCCCAACCGGTTTCCGAAGTTCGTGATCTAACCGGAAGTACTCGGTCCTGATGCCAAACGACTAGCCAGTTTGAACTTTCAGATTTGTCGAACAGTGTCGCCTTAAATGGCACCGGCTCCGAATCCAGAAAATCTCTGGCGATTGATAGTAGTCTGGGATCCGTCGCGACTGACTGAACAACTGCATCTCCAAAAAGATGCCTGACGCCGGCTCGTTTTGAGCGATCGTCTAAGTGCAACTTGAGAATATCGCATTCATTCTCGTTAAAAATATTCTCAAAGACCGCAAATCCGGACGTCCTTGAATGTAGCGACTGCAATTTATCCATTGGTTGGACTTCCTCCGGTCGCAAGATATAGCACGGCCATTCGCACCGCGACGCCATACTTAACCTGATCTAAAATAAGCGACCGTGAGCTGTCCGCGACCTCGGACGCGATCTCAATGCCGCGGTTCATCGGTCCCGGGTGGAGAACGATGGCATCTTTTTTGGCCATATCCAGACGATCGTTCGTCAGGCCGTAGTGGACCGAATATTCACGCAGGGTAGGGAAGTATGCCGAGTCCTGACGTTCACGCTGGATACGGAGGATCATGACGACGTCCGCCCCGGCGATGGCGTCTTCGACGCTGGGGCAAACCTCTAATTGCGGATTGCTGATCGCGGATTGCGTATTCTCGCTCGTGACGCCACTCTCAATCAAATATTGAAAATCATTCGGAACAAGAGTTCCGGGCCCGGCAACGCGTATCTTCGCACCAAGCTTGGTCAGCAAATGGATATTCGATCTTGCCACGCGGCTGTGCAGGATATCGCCGATGATCGCGACCTCGAGGCCGTCGATCTGCTTTTTGTGCTCGCGGATCGTCATTGCGTCAAGCAAGGCTTGCGTCGGATGCTCGTTTGCACCGTCACCCGCGTTGACGATCGCGGCCCGGCTCACTTTGGCCAATTGATGCGGAACACCCGCACTCGCGTGTCTTACGACTATACAGTCAGGGGCCATTGCATCGAGATTCATGGCCGTGTCGATCAGCGTCTCGCCCTTACTGACGCTCGACGACGACACGCTAATGTTGACCGCATCGGCCGAGAGCCGCTTTGCGGCGAGCTCGAACGAAGTACGGGTACGGGTCGAGGCTTCAAAAAAGAGATTAATGACCGTTTTTCCGCGAAGAGCCGGAACCTTCTTTACCTCGCGCGTCGAGATCTCACTAAAGTTTTCCGCAGTATCCAAAATTCCAACGATCTGATCGGCTGTCAGGTCTCGTATTCCAAGTAGATCTCTTCTGCGAAAAGGTTTTTCCATTCTGTTACACCGCTTTGCGGCGTTCGCAAGCACGGATGACTGTGGCTCTAGTCAAAAAAAACAGGCTCTTCAGCCTGTTTACGGTCTTTCAAAAATTCCGACTGCTTCGACGTCGTCGTATTCCTTAAGCATCACTTTGATTATCTCGGTTTGCTTGGTCGGCACCAGTTTGCCGTTGAAATCGGCCTGGATCGGGAGTTCCCGGTGCTCGCGGCCGCGGTCGATGAGCACCGCAAGCTGGACCTTTCGCGGCCTGCCAAAGTCCATGAGCTGGTCGAGCGCCGCACGGATCGTACGGCCCGTGTAAAGCACGTCATCCACCAGGACTATATTCTTGCCCTCGATGTCATGTTCGAGTTCGGTACGATTGACGATCGGGTTTGCTCCCACGGTCGAAAGGTCGTCGCGATAGAGCGTTATATCAATGATGCCGTAAAGCGGACGGTTGCCCTCGAGCGATTCGATCTTGTCAACCAGCCTTTCGGCGAGTGGAACGCCACGCCGCCTGATGCCGACTATGTAGAGGTCGTCGGTGCCCTGATTGGACTCGACGATCTCGGACGCGAGCCGCGAAATTGCCCGCTCCATGTCGGCCGAATCCATGATCCGCGATTTTTCTTTCAGATGTATTTCGTCACCCATTTTGTACCGAAATCGTAACAAACCAATGGGTAAAGTTCAAAGTTGACAGCGTGAAGTTTCGATTACGTTGGGATTCAATTAAAATCTAGGACATTGATGATATCCGGAGTGTGGAAAAAACTGATCAGGCCGGTAATGTTCGGCCTCGACGCCGAACGGGCGCACGAGATCGGCATCGAAGCTCTTAAGGCCGGTGCCGCGGCTTTTGCGGCCGGCAGGAAAGAGGTATTCGAGTTTGGCCCGATCGAACGATTTGGACTGAAGTTCGACAACCCGCTTGGCCTCGCGGCCGGCTTTGACAAGAACTGCGTCGTGGTCGGCCCGCTGGCGAGGCTGGGTTTTGGATCGGTGGAGGTGGGAACCGTTACTTATGCCCCCCAGCCGGGAAACCCGAAACCCCGGCTTTTCCGATTGACCGACGACCAGGCCCTGATCAACCGCCTCGGGTTCAATAATGACGGTGCGGCAGTGATCGCCGGCAGGCTTCGCAATCTCGATCGGAGCTGCGTCGTCGGTGTGAATATCGGAAAGAACAAGGATGTGCCGGTCGAAGAAGCGACGCAGAATTATGTTAAGTGTTTCGACCTGGTCCAACCGTTCGCGGATTACGTGGCGGTGAATGTTTCGTCGCCGAACACGCCGGGGCTTCGGACGCTTCAGAACGCCGAAAATCTCGACGAGCTGCTTGGAACGCTGCAAGCGCGCAACCGGGAGATCGGGCCAAAGCCGCTTTTGGTAAAGATCGCTCCGGACCTGACTGAGGGCGAGATCGAGGCAATAGTCGGCATTGCAAAGGGCTACGGTCTGGACGGCATTATCGCGACCAACACGACGATCAGCCGTGATGGGCTGCGTACGCCCGGCGTCGCAGAGATCGGTGCCGGCGGACTGAGCGGCAGGCCGCTGCGTGAGCGTTCGACCGAAGTGGTCCGCACAGTTTTCAGATACGCCCGCGGCGAACTGCCGATCATTGGCGTCGGCGGGATATTTGACGCTGGTGACGCATTCCAAAAGATCGCCGCCGGTGCGAGCCTGATCCAGGCATACACAGGTTTTGTTTACGGCGGCCCCGAGTACGCCAATCGAATAAACCGGGGATTATGCTCGATCCTGAAGGAGCGCGGTTTTGCGACGTTGGACGACGCGGTTGGAACGGCCGGGGGATGACGCTGAATTGAGGCTTTATTTGTTTGACACAATACGGCTAGCGGTTATAATACTTGTTTTGCCTTTACTTAGGGCAAAACGGGATATTTGCATAATAAGGTAATGATCATCGAACTTGAAAATATCGGCGTTCGGGCAAAGGAGATCGACGAATCGATAGCCGCCGCCGATATAGGGCTCGATACCGCGGGGGCCTGCCTGGAAGGGACGGTTCGATTTCGTGGCGAGGCGGTCAGGATCGACGGCAAAGCGCACCTTCGAGGCACTGTGCAAGTAGCGGCGAAAGTCGATTGCTCGAGATGCCTCGAACCGATCGAGCGTCCGATCGAGACCTTTTTCGACGCGATATTCGTTAGCTCCGACATGATGCCGGAAGATGCAGAAACGGTCTTGGCGGATGCGGATCTTGACGAATCGGTCGCTGAAGGCGGCATTATCGACGTTGCTGAGACCTTGAGAGAGCAAATATTGCTCGACCTGCCGGATCATCCGGTATGCAGTGAAACCTGCAAGGGGTTGTGCCCGAAATGCGGGGGCAACCGAAATTTGATAGATTGTAAATGTGAAGAAAATGAGATCGACCCTCGCTGGGCCGCTCTCAGAGATCTGAAATAGCCGCAACAGGCACTATTAAAGGTACCGGCTGCGGCAAATTAATTTGAGGTAAAAATGCCAAATCCAAAACGACGACATTCACACGCACGCACTCGTACCCGCCGTGCACATGATGCCCTGAAAGCACCGCAGTTCTATCTTGACAAGGACTCGGGCGAGGCAAAAGTGCCGCATCGCATCGATGCCAAGACCGGAACGTACAAGGGCCGAAAGATCATTGACGTCAAAGACGCTGATTAGACCTTTGAAATTTCTTAAATTTTGAGTTCTAATTCAAACCTAATGACAGGACATAACGCGGGAATCATCGGAATGGGACACGCTTTTCCGGAAGGCATTTTGACGAATGCCGATCTGGAAAAGATGGTCGATACGAACGATGAATGGATAACCACGCGGACCGGTATCAAGCAGCGTCATAAGGCGGCAGATAACGAATACACCTCGCAATTTGGCTCTCGGGCAGCATTGCAGGCGTTGGAGCGCGCCGGATTGGAACCGACCGATATTGACATTATCGTTTGTGCGACAACGACGCCTGACCAGATCATGCCCTCGACCGGGGCATTGATCCAGGCACAGATCGGTGCTACCAACGCTGCGGGAATGGACGTTTTTGCCGCCTGTTCCGGCTTTATCTATGGTTTGACGATGGTCGAATCGATGATACGGACGGGCCAGATACGTTACGCGCTGGTGATCGGGGCCGAGGTTCTCACAAAGTATGTCGATTACACTGATCGCGGCACATGCGTGATATTCGGCGACGGAGCAGGTGCTGCGGTGGTCGGGCCCGTGCCGGAAGGAAAGGGCATTCTTGCGACCAAGATCCGTTCGGACGGCCGTTATGAAGAGCAGCTTTACGCTCCCGGCGGAGGAACAAAACTCGGGACCACGCACCAGACCATCGATGACCGGCAGCATTTCTTCAAGATGAAGGGAAATGAGCTGTTCAAAGTGGCGGTGCGTTCGATGGCCGATATTTCGGCTGAAATGCTCGAAAAAGCCGGATATACGGTGGGCGACGTCGATCTGGTGATACCACACCAGGCAAATCAACGTATCACGGATGCGGTCGCATCGCGGTTGAACGTACCGGAAGAAAAGGTTTATTCAAACATTGCCGAAATGGGCAACACTTCGTCGGCATCGATACCGATCGCCATGGACGAGTGTATCCAATCGGGCAGGATAAAAGAAGGAAGTTTGGTGTTGCTGACCGCCTTTGGCGGCGGCGTCACTTGGGGCGGAACGGTGATCCGCTTTTGATCTAATATCTGATGTCAAAGACGGCGTACATATTCCCCGGTCAGGGTTCTCAGTCCGTGGGCATGGGGAAAGAACTCTTTGATAATTTTGCTGCCGCACGTGAGGTGTTCGAGGCGGCGGATGATGCACTTGGTTTTTCGCTTTCGGAACTTTGTTTTTCGGGAGATGAGGCCGAACTGCAGCTAACGGCCAACACCCAGCCGGCAATATTGACGATGTCGGTGGCTGCTTATTTCGCTTCACTGGCTGAAGGGTTGGCGGAGCCGGATCTTGTCGCCGGACACAGTTTGGGCGAATATTCCGCCCTCGTTGCGGCGGGCGTGCTCGATTTTGCGGATGCGGTGCGAACCGTTCGCAAACGCGGCACGTATATGCAGGAGGCTGTCCCCGTAGGCGTCGGTGCGATGGCCGCGATCCTCGGCCTAAGCGTGGAGGATGTCGAGGCAGGTTGTGCCGAGGCGGCTGAAGGGCAGGTATGCAGCCCGGCGAATATCAATTCGCCCACGCAGGTCGTGATCGCCGGAAACTCAGACGCGATCGGCAGGGCGTGTGAAATATTGAAAGAAAAGGGTGCGAAGCGGGCGATCCGCCTGAATGTATCCGCACCTTTTCACTGTGCGTTGATGATGCCGGCTCAAGAGAGGCTGAGAGCTGACCTCGAGCTTTTGGAGTATGGCGACTTTGCCATGCCGATCTTTCACAACGTTGACGCATCGCCGAACGCTAATGCGTCTGTTGTGTGCGGTAAGCTGACCGACCAGGTCTCGTCGCCTGTGCGATGGCTGCAGACCATCGAAAATATGTCTGCCGCGGGCGTCGATAGATTTGTCGAGATCGGGCCCGGAAAGGTTTTGTGCGGTTTAGTGCGTCAGATCAACCGTGAGGTTTCGTACGCGAATATTGAAGATAAGGCCAGTTTAAGCAATACATTGGAAAATTCATAAACCTAAGGAGAAACTATGTCAGAAGTACAAGATAAGATTAAACAGATCATCGTCGACGAACTCGGTGTGGACGAGGCGGAAGTTACGGAAAATGCCCGATTCATCGAGGATCTCGGGGCTGATTCACTGGATCTGGTGGAACTCGTGATGCGTTTCGAAGAGGAATTCGACATCGAGATCCCCGACGAAGACGCTGAAAAGATCCAGGCGGTTCGCGACGCTTATGCGTATGTCGAACAGCACAAAGCAGCTTAGTTTTTCCGGATCGTGAATCGATAACCTTTCATTGAACGGGTGATCGGTTCACGATCCTCTTTTGCTACTTACCAAATTTATGAAACGTCGTGTCGTAGTTACAGGACTCGGGTTGGTCACGCCATGCGGAAATGACGTGCCGACAACTTGGCGCGCCTTAATGAATTGCGAAAGCGGCGCCGATTACATTAAAAAGTTTGACGCCGAGGGCTATTCTGCAAAGTTTGCATGCGAGGTCAAAAATTTTGACCCGCTTAACTTTTTGGATAAAAAAGAAGCTCGGCGAATGGGGGCGTTCACTCACTTCGCCCTTGCCGCTTCGGACGAAGCGGTCAAGCACAGCGGGCTTGTCATTGACGAGTCGAATGCGGAAATGGTCGGCACCTATATCAGTTCGGGTATCGGCGATTTTTGGGCGATCGAACGTGAGCATGAAAAACTGCTGAACTCGGGCCCGGATCGCGTTTCGCCGTTCTTTATCGTTTCGGCGATCGTAAACCTAGCCGCCGGCAATGTTTCGATCCGGCATGGCGCAAAGGGGCCGAATTCCGCTACGGCGACGGCATGTTCGGCGGGTGCACACGCGATCGGCGACAGCTTTCGCATTATCGAACGCGGTGACGCCGATGCAATGATCTGCGGCGGTGCCGAAAGTGCTATCACTCCGATGTCGGTCGCAGGTTTCGCGTCAATGCGGGCCCTATCAACCCGAAACGACGATCCGAAACATGCATCGAGGCCGTTTGACCTTGAGCGCGACGGTTTTGTCATCGGCGAGGGAGCGGGCATCCTGATCCTTGAGGAACTTGAGTTCGCAAAACGCCGAGGTGCCAACATTCTGGCTGAGATCGTCGGTTATGGAATGAGTGGCGATGCATTTCACGTAACAATGCCCGACGAATCAGGTTCGGGTGCGATCCGTGTAATGCAGCGGGCACTTAAGGATGCCGGGATCGCCCCGGAACAGATCGGCTACATCAACGCGCACGGAACATCGACGCCGTACAACGACAAATTTGAGACGCTTGCGATCAAAAAGGTGTTTGGCGAGAACGCGTACAATATTCCTGTAAGTTCGACCAAATCGATGACCGGCCACGCACTTGGTGCTGCGGGCGGCCTCGAGGCGGTCTTTTCGGTGAAGGTTCTGGAAGAGGACAAGTTGCCGCCGACGATAAATTACGAATTTCCCGATCCCGACTGCGATCTGGACTACGTGCCGAACGCTCCGCGTGACGCGCGGGTGGACTATGTCCTGTCGAATAATTTCGGTTTTGGCGGAACTAACGCTTGCTTGATTTTCAAACGATTCGCAGAGTAGTAGGATTAGAGTATGAAGATCATCGTACTAATGAAACAGGTCGCCAACAAGGATGCGGTGCTTCGCATTGCAGGCGACGAAAAGTGGATCAACGAAGCAGACATTTCGCAGCAGACCAACGAGTCTGACGGATACGCTCTGGAAGAAGCCTTGCGTACCATTGAAGCCAAAGGCGGCGGCGAGGTTGTGGTTTGTTCGCTTGGGCCGCAGTCGGCCAAAACGGTGATAAAGGACGCTCTTGCCCGCGGGGCTGATCGCGCGATACATGTTGTTGTGGAGGACAGCAAGTCCTTGTCCTCGTATCAGATCGCTAACGCGATCGCGGATGCGATCCGAGATGAGAACGCTGACCTGGTCTTTACCGGGTTGCAGTCGGACGATGCGAGTTTCGGACAGACCGGAGTGATCCTCGCGGAACTTTTGGGCATACCGCACGCGACGATCGTGATCGAGGTCGATAAGGAAAACATCGGCGATACTATCCGCGTCAAGCGTGAGCTCGAAAGCGGTTGGTATCAGTGGTTTACGTATAAGTTGCCGTCACTCCTCACGATCCAGTCCGGTATTTCGCAGATCCGCTACGCCTCGCTTAAGGGCATCATGGCGGCGAAGAAAAAGGAAATCCGCGATGTGATGCCGTCCCTCGGCGGGTTTGCGTCTGCCTCGAGGATCGAAAAGGTCTATCTGCCGCTGAAGTCCAAGCAAACCCAAATGCTCGGTAACGGTGATGCCAAGGCAGGTGCGGCGGAGTTGGTCGAAAAGCTGAAGAATGAGGTTCGCGTTATTTGATCCGCGAGGATGATCAGATCCCATGAAGGCCCGAACATTGTTCGGGCTTTTTTGCGTTCACGTGCCTTAGTAAGGTACTCTAGGCACTAGAACAATTCGATCGTCAATTTATTTTAACAGCCGAAGGGTTTTAACTACGGATCGGTACGCCCTCACAGGACACGGGGCAATGCCTGATCTACATCTAACAAGGAGAGCGAAAATGATAAGGAATTCACGATTTGCAAAGTTCGTTGGGGTCGCAGCGGCAATCGCTGCCTTTGCAACAGTGTCGATGGCACAGGTCATTTACAGCAACGGCGGTCTTGCAACAGGTGCTACGTCGAGGTCCGGTGTGGCGGCACCTGCGGGTACGCAATGGGCCGAAGTTCAGAGCAATACCGGCGATACGGTTGGCAGCAATACCAATGCGGGCGTTGGATGCCAGTTGATAGGTGCGACAACGAATAACCGTTGTGCGGACGATTTCATTGTCCCGCCGGGTGAGACCTGGACGGTGAATTCGTTCACGTTTTACGTATATCAGACCGGTTTTGCCGGAGCGACGAGTCCGGTGACGGCCGTAAATATGCGGTTATGGAACGGTGTTCCGGAAGCACCGGGCAGTACCCTCCTTTTCGGTGATACGACCACAAATCGTCTGGGAACGTCAGTTAACTCGAACCTATTCCGTATCTTCAACTCGACGGTACCGGCTCCCGGGACTGCTCCGGGAACGACAAGGATCATCTGGGAGACGACCGCAACGGTTTCGCCCGCGGCGGTATTGAGCGCCGGCACTTACTGGATCGATTTTCAGATCGACGCCGGTGCGAGCGGTAACTTTACGCCGGGCGTCACGACCGTTGGCAGTCGCGGTTCAGTGCTTTACAACGGCTTGCAGAAGATCGGAGCTGCTGCATTTGTCGGGATCATTGAAGGCGGAAACCCTGCAACCATCGCTGACTACGGGCTGGACTTTCCGTTTAAGGTCAATGGAACGGTCGCGGGCAGTATCGGGACCCGGCGCTCGCGAACGGTAGATTTCAATGGCGACAACAAGACCGACTTTGGTATCGCACGCTCGGCCAGTGCCGCAGGTCAGACGACGTGGCAGATCCTGGATAGTTCGGCCGCGGTGAGCGGTGCTGCGTGGGGAATCGGAGTTGGCTTTGCCGGCGGCGACCGTGCGGTTCCTGAGGATTTCGACGGCGACGGTAAGACGGATATTGCGGTCTGGCGTCCCGGTGCGGCGACTGTCGCTTCGTTCTACATTCTGCAGAGTGCCACCAACACGGTGCGTGCCGAGGCATTCGGCCAGACCGGTGATGATCCGTCGGTCGTCGATGATTACAATGGCGACGGTAAGGCAGATCTCGCGGTGTATCGTGACAACGGTGCGGGACAGAGCTTTTTCTACTACCGATCGACAGCGAATGGGCCCGTAACGTTCGTTCCCTGGGGCATTGCGGGCGACAAACCTGCCCCGGGCGACTATGACGGCGACCGCAAGGCCGACTTTGCGGTTTATCGGAATGAGGGCGGCAGTGCCAGACACTACCATCTGCGTTCGACCGAAGGGTTCGTGACCGTCCAGTTCGGTTTGTTTACCGACAAGTTTGCCGCCGGCGATTATGACGGCGACAACAAGACCGACATTTGCGCGGTTCGGGCAAATGGATCGGTCTTCGACTGGTACCTGCTGCGAAGCGGCAACGGAACGCTTGCTACGTCAGCGTCGCTGGGTGGTTTTGGCAATCCGACGACCGATTACATCGTTCCGGGCGATTATGACGGCGACAACAAGACCGACTTTGCCGTCTGGCGAACGGCCGCTGCCGACAATGGCGTCTTCTACCTGGCACCTTCAAATTCGGGCCTCAGCGGCACGAAATGGGGCAGCACCTCGGGCATTCTGACGACGCCTGATTATCCGGTGGCCAACTACAACGTCCACTGATCCGAAGCGGCTTTTAGCCAGTGAAATTGCAGAGGGAGGCTTTGTAAAATGAGCCTTTCTCTGCAATACTTTTTTGTAGGATCAATTGGAGAAGTCACTACAAAATGAGCAACATTTTAGTATTCATTGAACACAAGGACTGTGTGTTGAACAAGACGTCGCTTGAGGCGATAACGGCCGCCCAGAGCATTGGAAAAGACCTCGGACTGTCGGTTTCGGCGGTTTTGCCCTGCGACAAGGATTGCGGGCTCGCCAACGAGATCGCCGGCTACGATCTAGCTAAGGTCATCGTTGCAAAGAATGACAAACTGGGTACGTATACCCCGGATGGCTACGCTGACGCGTGGGAACAGGTCATTAGGGCGGAGAATCCTCAATTCGTGGTAATGTCGCACACTTACCAAGTGCGCGATTTTGCCCCTAAAGTTGCTGCTAGGATGGGCCGTGAGGTGGTTGGCGACTGCATTCGCCATCGAGCCGAAGGAGGCAATCTTGTCCTGACGCGCCGGATCTTCCTCGGAAAACTTGACGCAGACGTGACGATCGGCGGTGACGCTCCATACTTTATTACATTCCAGTCGGGTGCATTTCGCGGTGATAACGCCGCGAAGGGAAGTGCGAACGTCGTATCGATGGACGTTACGGTGGGCGATATCAGAATGACGCCGGAAACTCCGTTCCAGGAAGCAAAGGCTTCGGTCGACCTGACGAAATCGGAAGTGATCGTTGCGATCGGCCGCGGTATCAAATCACAGGAGAATATCGCGGTTGCACAAGGTTTGGCAGATGTGCTCGGGGCTGACCTTGCGGCGTCGCGCCCGATCTGCGACAGCGAATGGCTGCCGATCGACCGTCAGATCGGGTCGTCAGGCCAGACAGTGGCTCCAAAGTTGTATATAGCTCTCGGTATCTCGGGGGCGATCCAGCACATCGTCGGTATGAAGAACGCCGGCACGATCGTGGCGATCAACAAGGACTCGGAAGCTCCGATATTTGATATCGCGGATTACGGGATCGTCGGGGATCTTTTCGAAGCAGTTCCCGTTCTTGTTGAAGAGATCAAGAAGGCCAAGGCATAAGCGTATCCAAGGCGAGAGTGGCTGACCGTGCGGACAAGCACGGTCAGCTTTTTCATTTAGCCAAGATTTTTCAACGCAAAATCCCAATTCAGAAGTTTGTCGATGACCGCATCAACGTATGCTGCACGACGATTTTGATAATCGAGATAATAGGCATGTTCCCAGACGTCAATGGTCAGCAACGGCTTTAAACCCTGGGTCATCGGCACATCGGCATCACCGGTTTTGATCACCGAAAGTTTTCCTTTATTATCGGCAACCAACCAGCCCCAACCCGTCCCAAACTGTGAGACGGTGGTGTCGGCGAACGCCTTTCGGAATTTGTCCCAGTCACCAAAAGACTCATTGATCTTCTCCAAAAGTTTGCCCGACGGTTTACTGCCGCCATTGGGTCGCAGGGAATTCCAGTAAAAATTGTGGTTCCAGATCTGAGCGGCGTTGTTGAATATCGGGGCGTTCTTCTGCTTTGCCGATAGCAAAACGGCCGATTCCAACCCCATCGATTCAAATTCGGTACCTTTGGCAAGCTTATTAAGGTTATCGACATAACCCCTGTGGTGCTTACCGTAGTGAAAACCGATGGTGTTTGCAGAGATCACCGGTGCAAGGGCGTCGTCCTTGTACGGAAGCGGCGGCAGATCAAAGCCCGCAGCTTTGCCAATTATCGAAGGAAAGCCGGCCGCAACAGTCATACCGATACCGAGAGCTAAAAAATCGCGTCTGTCCATAGACTCAATCTAACATCTTGAAAAACGATCGGCAAAGAGGAGTCATTTTGACCCCTGGCAGACCAAGTTCTCACCCTTCGGCTGCGGCCTCGAGGTCGGCGATGATGATCTTGGTCATCTTGAACATCGCTTCGGTGACACGCTTTGAACGCTCGCGATCGGGGTGGGTGAGATTCTCCATCAGATAACGCGGGGTTATCTGCCACGACAGGCCATACTTGTCGACGACCCAGCCGCAGGGCTGCTGTTCGCCGCCTTCGCTGAGGCCTTCGTAGAGCAGGTCGATCTCATCCTGAGTATTTGCCTCGATCATGAGCGAAATTGCTGACGTGAAAACAAAATGCGGATGCGGGCCTACGTCGTAGCAGTAAAATCTTTGCCCGTCGATCTCGAAGGTTCCGCCGGCAACGCCGCCGTTGGGGCCGGGCATTGTCGATACGATCCTGCAGTTCGGGATCACCGAGGCATAGAACTGCATTGCCTCGTGACAGTTTTTCTCGTACATCAGAAACGTGGTTACTTTTTGGCTCATTTCTTTTTCTCCAGATATTGTTCGACGCGGAATCTGACGATCCTATCGATCAATGCCGCCGGGAGCGGCTCATCGATGGGGAACTGGACCGTACCTTTTGAAGTCTTGAAATCGATAAGGTCGTCCTTGAACGCGGCAATGCCGCCGGCACCGGGATAGAAGCCTATGTGCCGTGCATACCCGGCAAAATGTACCAGTGGGCCGTTTAGTTTGTAGGTCGGAATGGCATAGCTGATAACCTCGTCGGCGGTCGGAGCCGCGTTGCGTATGATCGAGCGTATCTGCTCGAGTAGTGCCGCCACGTCGGGCGGAAAAGCGGCGATGTAGGCATCGACATTTTCAGCTTTTTCTCTCATATTGCTATAGATCTCATGAGTTCATGGTACCAAGCATTGCGTCGAGCTTCTCGTAGCCGTCACTTACGCCGCGTTCCATGCCGGACTGGACCATTCCGTCGCGGTCCGCGACTGAGAAGAACACCGACTGATGCACGACGCGACAGCGTCCGCCCGGCAGTTCTTCGAACGTGGTCTTGCCCATAATGACATGTCCGCGTTCGGGCAGGCCGTCAAATTCGAATGTTCCTATCATTCGCTCGGGGGCAAGGACCTCGTGGTTTACGCCAAAGAAAGCGTATGTATGGCCGCCGCGTTCGTGCGTGTATCTGTACGAACCTCCGTCGGTGCAGTCCCATCGTTCGATCGTCATTGTCATGCCGTGCGGGCCAACCCACTGAACATAAAGTTCCGGGTCGGTATGCGCCCGCCATACGAACTCACGCGGTGCGTCAAATTCGCGTGTAATGAACAGCTCCTGTTTGCCGGGTTCGGCTGTAACCACTGTTTTGTTTGCCATAGTGATATATCCCTCCGGTATTCTAGTTCTCCGCGAAGGGAAGCATCGGAGCTTCGCCCGCGTCGGCCTTCAGCTTTTCGAGTACGCCGTCCAAACGCTTGTATTCGGTTTCTTTTACGGCCGCGAACTGCCTGATCCATTGTTCAAGTTGCTTCATAGGTTCAGGGTTAATGTAATAGATGCGCTTTTGGGCCTGACGCTCGACCCTAACGAGCTTTGCTTCGCGTAACACTTTAAGGTGCTGAGAGATCGCCGGTGGCGTCGCAGGAAAATGCCCGTAAATATCTGTAGCCGCTAGACTTCCGCGTACGGCCAACATCTCCAGAATAGTGCGCCGAGTCGGTTCGGCAAGTGCCGTGAATGCGTCCATGTTGGGTATAGTAAAGTGGTAGCTTAATTAAGTCAAGAGTAAAATATTAAGACATAAGAATGCCCGCGAACGACACCAAATTAACGAGGCCGGACTATATCGATCTCGTGAACCTAGTGTGACTTGCGGGCAGTGCCTTTAGATCGACGCGGCGATGGCGGCATCGAATATCTCGAGGGCGACATCGGCATTCTCGTGGCTGAGGATGAGCGGCGGCGACCAGCGGATGGTGCTGGTTCCGCAGCCGAGTATGATCAGCCCGCGTTCGAAGCAGGCCATTTCAATACGATCGCGGAGAGCAGCATCCGGCTTTTTCGACACTTTATCGCTGACGAATTCGACGCCGAGCATCATGCCCAGTCCTCGGACATCGCCGATACATTCATATTTGTCCTGCAGACGCCTGAGGCCCGCCTCGAGATGAGCTCCGACGTCGCGGGCGTTATCGACCATTCCGCCCTCCAGCAACTCGATCGTTTTGAGTGCAGCGGCGATGGCGACAGGGTTACCGCCGAAGGTCGATGCATGTGCGCCCTTATGCCAGTCCATAATGTCCGCTTTGGCCGTGCAGACACCGATCGGCATGCCCGAGCCAATGCCCTTGGCCATGCAGACGATGTCCGCCTTGACGCCCTGGTGATGGTCGAGCGCGAACATCTTGCCGGTGCGGCCCATGCCGGATTGGACCTCATCGATGATCATCATTATGCCGTGCTGATCACATATTCGACGGATCTCACGAATGAATTCGGTCGGTGCGGGCACGTAACCGCCTTCGCCCTGGACGACCTCGACGACTATCCCGGCAACTTCTTCGGGAGGCGTCGTGGTATTGAAGATCCGGTCTTCGATCCAACTGACCGAGCCCATACAGCAGCTGCCATCCGAGCATTTGCCAAGATTGAACGGACATTGATAGCAGTTCGGATATGGTACATGGACGACGTCGAGGGCCTGCCGCATAAAGCCCAGGCGCTGTGCCTTTTTCGAGGATGTCAGCGAAAGTGCCCCGAGAGTGCGGCCGTGGAACGAGCCGAAGAACGAAATGAACTTTTGCCGGCGGGTATGGTACATCGCAAGCTTGAGGGCGGTCTCGATCGCCTCGGCACCGCTGTTGGCAAAGTGTGATTTGGTCGGCCCGTCGATCGGGACGATCTCATCGAGCTTCTTGCCAAGGGCCGGCATATGTCGATAGTAATAATCGGTGCCGCAAAGGTGTATCAGTTCGGCCGCCTGGTCCGAAATGGATTTGACGATCTCGGGATGGCAATGTCCGGTCGAGCAGACGGCGACGCCCGCGTTGCAATCCAGAAACACATTGCCGTCCGGGTCCTCGATCCAAACCCCGTAGCCCTTTTCGGCCACTAATTTGTAATCGGGACGCGGATAGCTGGGGGTGACGTACTGAGCGTCCGCGTTAATTATTTCGAGTGCCTTCGGTCCGGGAAGCTGAGTCTTGATGACCGGACGCTGAAGATCGGTGATTGGCTGCATAAAATTCTCCTATATTAGGTTTTGGGCCTAGCGGCGGTGGCCGCCGTGAATGGAATATAGGGCGCAGGGCCGTTGCCTGTGCTCCGGGCACGAGGAGATTAGTCGCCGCCGAACAGATCAGCGCGTTGCCAAGCGGGCCTGAGTTTTGCGACACAACGTGCGGTCATAGCCATCAAAAGATGCCGTTAATATAACAGAATCGCGATATGGTTTCAAAAATTGCCGCCGGCGTGAAAGAATATCGTAATGAACAACGGTCACAAATTCACAAACCGGCTGATCGACGAATCAAGTCCGTACTTGCTGCAGCACGCTCATAACCCTGTGGACTGGTACCCCTGGGGGGACGAGGCGTTCGATAGGGCAATGGCCGAGGACAAGCCGGTGCTGGTAAGCATCGGGTATTCGGCGTGTCACTGGTGCCATGTGATGGAGCACGAGTCGTTTGAGGACGAGGCTGTGGCGGCGATACAGAACGAGCATTTCATTAATATCAAGGTCGATATGGAAGAACGGCCGGACGTCGATCAGATCTACATGAATTTCGTGCAGATGACGACGGGACGCGGCGGTTGGCCGATGAACGTCTTTCTGACGCCGGAAAAGCTACCATTCTTCGGCGGGACGTATTTCCCGCCAAGCCCGCGTTACGGTATGCCCTCCTGGCAGCAGGTTTTGACGAGCATTGCCGAGACATTTCGCGAACGCCGCGGCGAATTGCAGGACTCGGCCGAGCACATCGTCAGCGAGCTTCGAAAGATGAGTGTCGTCGAGCCTGCTGGCGGGACGCTGTCGCCGGATATGCTCGATGCCGCGTTCGTGAGCTTTACGCGGACATTCGACGCGGTGAACGGCGGTTTCGGCGGTGCACCGAAATTCCCGGCGGCGATGGCGCTCGAATTTCTGCTTCGGTATCACCACCGGACGGGCGACGACAAAGCTCTTTCGATGGTCACCTACACGCTGGAAAAGATGGCCTGCGGCGGCATTTACGATCAACTCGGCGGCGGCTTTCACCGGTACGCGGTCGATGCCGTTTGGCTGGTGCCGCACTTTGAAAAGATGCTGTACGACAACGCACAGCTCATACGAGTCTATCTGCACGCGTTCCAGGTAACGGGCGACGAGTTTTTTAAGCGGATCGCGGTCGAGTGTCTCGAGTATGTCCGCCGCGAGATGCTTGACGCGTCGGGCGGGTTTTATTCCACGCAGGACGCCGACAGCGAGGGCGAGGAGGGCAAGTTCTTTGTTTGGACGCCGGAGGAGATCGCCGAGGTGCTTGGCGCGGACTCGGGGCACGAGTTCTGCTTGGCATACGACGTGACGCCGGGCGGCAATTTTGAGGGCCATAATATCCTCAATATCAAGGTTCCTGCCGAAACGGGAACAGATCGTTTTGCCGATGCCCGAAAGCGACTGTTCGAGCACCGGGAACTGCGGATCAAGCCGTTTCGTGACGAAAAGATCTTGACGGCGTGGAATGGCCTGATGCTGGCGGCTTTCGCTGACGCGGCAGGCGTGCTGGGCGACGATGAATATCTGGCGATCGCGAAGAAGAATGCCGACTTTATTCTCAACGAACTGCAGCAAGACGGCAGGCTTTTGCGGACCTGGAAGGACGGAAAGGCAAAGCTGAACGGTTATGTCGAGGACTATGCGAATGTCGCGGACGGCCTGATCGAGCTGTTTCAGGTATCAGGCGATACCGACTATCTGACACAGGCAAGGCTGCTGGCAGATACAATGATCACCGAGTTTTGGGATGCCGACAACGGTGGGTTCTTCTTTACTTCAAACGACCACGAACAGCTCGTCGTCCGCAACAAGGACCTGTATGACAACGCCACGCCCTCGGGCAACTCGGTCGCGGCGGACGTTTTGCTGAAGCTCGCAAAACTGACCGGCGAAGAAAAATACGAGCGGTTCGCCGTGGCGGTCCTGCGACTTGCTGCGGTGCACATCCGGCGGCATCCGCAAGGCTTTGGCAGAGCGCTTTCGGCAATGGAGCTTCATCTTGGGCCGACAAAAGAGATAGTTGTCGTTGGTGAAAAGGGAAATGCGCTTGAAAGGACGGTGCTTGAAAGCTTTCACCCGGATGCGGTCGTAGTGCTGGGCAGAGGGGGGAATGACGCCGACCTCCCATTGCTGGATGACCGGCCGGCAATCGACGGAAACGCAACAGCGTATGTCTGCCGGGATCTCGTTTGCCTCCGACCGGTCACGGATCAAGCCGAGCTGATCGCGGCGATCCGTTCTTAACCAACCAGCCGATGGAAAAACGAAAGGCTCGACCGTCTAGAACGATCGAGCCTTCGTCAGTTCGGCGAGCCAAACTATTTCTTGACGTTCGCAGCCGGAGCATTGGCAGCCGGTGCGTTTGCGGCCGGAGCAGCGTTGGTTGCCGGCTTGACGGCGTTAGCAACGGTGCTGGCAGCAGTGTTAGCAGCAGTTGCAGCAGTGTTGGCAGCAGCAGCAGCGGTGTTAGCAGCGGCAGCAGCCGTGTTGGCAGCGGTCGCAGCGGTGTTAGCAGCCTTATTAGCCGCAGTGTTGGTGGCGGCTTCGCCGCAAGCCATTCCCAGAGCACCCATGGTGAGGACTGCTGAAAGAGCAATTACTTTTTTCATAAAATCGATTCTCCTGTCTTCTACAAAGATTAGATCTAACTTAAATTACCGTCCCGGCCATGCAAGCATGTCCGTTGTCCCTGATCTTTCTATTTTTCGGAACAAACGACAATATATTAGTCCGAATCATTTAAGTCAACCTTAAAGCTGCCGGAACGGCACGTTTTTGAACTTTATTTTGCTGCGATATTGAGGGGGCCGCAGAAGGAAAAAAAGAACACGCCGTTCGAAAACGGCGTGTTCCTTACTGAAATCAGTTAAACGAATCTAACTATTTCTTGACGTTCGCAGCCGGAGCATTTGCAGCCGGAGCGTTGGCAGCCGGAGCAGCGGGCTTCGCAGCGTTAGCAGCCGGAGCGTTGGCAGCCGGAGCGTTAGCAGCCGGAGCGTTGGCAGCCGGAGCGTTAGCAGCCGGAGCGGTCGTAGCCGGAGCATTAGCAGCCGGAGCGTTAGCAGCCGGAGCATTTGCCGGTTTGTTGGTCGAGTTGTTAGCCGGAGCAGCTTCGCCGCAAGCCATGCCAAGAGCACCAAGTGCCAGAACTGATGAAAGTGCAATGATCTTTTTCATTTAATTTAAGTCTCCTATCTTCTCAAAGATAATTTTATGTATTTCTAACATGGCCAGCCGAAACCAGCCGCTTCTTGCCCCGGACTCTTTCTTTCCCGAAGCAACCGTAAGGATAATAACCTCAACATCGGCTGTCAACCCAAAAATGGTCAAAAATCAACTTTTTTTCAATATTTTTTTTGCCCATATTGGTGGTGATCTGAGGCTATTATGAAGTGCCGATGTTTATTGGGCTTCAGTAAAAAAGTATTGACGCGGTAGGCATCGAAAAGTTATCTTTATAAGTGAGGATACCCACGGCCTCATTCCTTTCTTCCCTCACATCCTCAATGAAAATCAATCTTACCTCAAATTCAAATGTCACCGGTGTCGGCGTGTTTCCAGTCGTATTTGTCGTGATATCGCTGGCGGCGATCGCGTCATCATTCGTTTTGGCAAATTCGATACAGGACTACGGCATGAAATCGCGGGGTTTTTCGGCGATCATTGTCGTTTATTTATCGGCGTGTTTCGTGATCCATTTTTTGAACTCGCGAGTTGCGAGCAAGCGCGCTCTCGATTTGGCCGAGGTCAAAAAAGAGGACGCGATCTACGAACATCTGAAAGGAATCGAGGAGGCCGGCGAGGTCTTCAGCGGATCGCTGAACTCGGCCGACGTTTTCAGATTGGTCTCAAGCCGTGCAGACCAGGTATTGCCGTTCACCGCAAGTGTCCTTTTCGTCGTTGACAAGACAGTCAGGAGTTTCAAAGCGGTTCACGCTCAGGGCGCAAACTCGGAACGGCTGACGGGGATCGAAATGCCGCTTGATGCCGGACTGGCTGGCCGGTGTTACGAGAGCCATATGGTACAGATCGACCGCGGGGCGATCGGAATGAACGAGTCGATCCCGGGCGAGGCACTGACCGGATTTCGTTCGGCGGCGGCGATACCGCTTATCCGAAGCGGCGAAGTGTTCGCGGTAATGGCCATTTACTCCGACTCACGCACTGCATTCGACGGTAATGCGATCACCACACTCGAAGCTATTGGTGATCGGATCACTCCCTTGGTTTTGAGTTCATTATCATTCGAACGGAGCCTGTCAAACGCTCTCACTGATCCGGTCACGCATTTACCGAACGAACGGGCCTTTCACCTCATTCTCGAAAACCAGATCGCCGAGACTCAGCGAAACCCTGAGGATCGTCCCTTGACGATCCTGGCTATCGACATTCGCGAATTTGATCAGTTAAACCTACGGTTCGGACACGTTGCCGGCGATCGGATACTGTCACTGGTCGCGAACACGGTCAAAGCTCAGCTGCGGCAGATGGACTTTTTTGCCAGGGCGGCCAACGACGAATTTCTCGCGATCCTTCCGACCGCGAATGAAGCTGTCGCCGAAGAGGTGATCTCGCGGATCAACACCTCGCTCTTTACGACGACGTTCTACGTCAACGATACGGATTCGATCTCGCCGGTACTGAACTTCGGAGTTGCCGCGTTCGGCGCCGATGGTGAGACGTCGGACCTGTTGATACTCGCCGCCCGGCTACGAAAGGAACAGGCAAAAGCAGGCGGACCGAGAAAGGTGCTCTGGTTTCCGAAAGAGGCCATCAATTGACCGCCTATAAAATATGTTTGTCAATATGATCGACCGGATGTTCGTCCGGTCGTTTTATTTTTGTTTGTGATAAATTGTAGGGACAATGGCGACTTTGACTTTCTACGGCGGCGTCGGAACGGTTACCGGTTCGAAATATCTGATCGAGCACAACGGAAAGCGTGTGCTGGTTGATTGCGGACTTTTTCAGGGTCTAAAGGAACTCCGAGAGCGGAACTGGCAGGATCCGCCATTCGAACCGGCCAATATCGACGCGGTGATAATTACCCATGCTCATATCGATCACACCGGCTTTCTGCCGCGTGTTGTGAAACTTGGCTTCGATGGCCCCGTTTTCACATCGCGGGCGACGGGCGACCTCCTGAAGATCCTTTTGCCGGACTCAGCCCGCCTGCAGGAAGAAGAAGCCGATTACCGAAATCGGCATGACCTGACGTCACATTCGCCCGCATTGCCGCTGTACGATGAGATGGACGCCCGAGCGACGCTCGAGCTTCTGAACCCGGTGCCGAACGATGGTTCAACGGTCGAGATCTGCGAGGGCATCAAGGCGAGCTTTATGGTCGCGGGTCACATTATGGGCGCGAGCCTCGTGCTGGTCGAGCTTGAAAACGCAAGGCCCGATGGTTCGTCGGTTCGATTCTTGTTTTCGGGGGATCTCGGGCATTACGACCAACCGATCGTCAAGGACCCCGCAACGCCGCCCGATTGCGATTACCTGATGTGCGAATCGACCTACGGCGATCGTCTGCACGGTGATGTCGATTCGGCGACGCAATTGGCGAACATAATCAATGAGGCGGCAGAGAGACGCGGGCCGATCCTGATCCCGGCATTTGCGGTCGGGCGGACCCAAGAGGTGCTGTATATGATCCGCGAACTCGAGGAGCAGCATCGGATACCGGTCCTTCCGGTGATCGTCGATTCGCCGATGGCGTCACAGGCGACGCAAGTTTACAATCGGTGGAACGAGGAGCATGACGAGGAGTATGCGTCGATCCTTGCCTCTCGCAAACATCCGCTGAGAACAGCGTCGATGATGACGACCTCGTCACGCGACGAATCCAAGCGATTGAATGACATGCGCGGGGCCAGGATAATTATTTCGGCCTCAGGGATGATGACCGGCGGCCGTGTGCTGCACCACGCGATGCGAATATTGCCGGACGAGAATGCGACCGTGGTATTTGTCGGGTACCAGGCCGCCGGCACCACCGGTCGAAAGATCCAGGACGGCGATCGCGAAGTCAAGATAATGAAACACTGGATACCGGTGAACTGCATTATCGAAAAGGTCGAAGGATTTTCCGCGCATGCCGATTGGCAAGCCGTCCTGAGATGGTTGAGCGGGCTAAAAAGCGCACCGATGACTGTTTTTACGACGCATGGCGAACCGGAAGCGGCGGAGGCAATGGCGGAACATATTCGTGAGCGGTTCGGTTGGAATGTGGTCGTTCCGCAGTATGAGGATTCGGTCGAATTGGTTTGATGCAATATCAGGAATCGAAGCCATTTGGGCGTCTGGCCAACTACATTAAGTGTTACTGGTCGATCGAGTATCAAAACTCAGGCCCGTCCGAGCCCGAACCGATCGTACCGGACGGATGTATCGAAATAGTTTTTGATCTTGCGGATCGGTTTCGACAGTTTAATCCGGACGGGAGCACCGAGATACAGCCGGACGTTCTGATCGCTGGGCAGCTTCGATCCAGCGTCCTCGTCGGGCCGACGGGAAACGTCTCGTTGTTTGGAATAAGATTCTTGCCGACCGGTGCTGCCAGATTCTTTCGCGGCCAAGTGCCGGAACTTTCAGATCGAATTACGCCGCTCGACCTTGTTTGGGGTGTCTGCGTTAAAACGGTCGCAGATCAGCTCGCCGGGGCAGGCTCTTTCTTGGAAAAGGTCGCGATCGTCGAAGAACTCCTCAACGCCCGTCTCGCTTTGGCTGATGATATGGAGCCGACCGTTGAACAGGCGGTCAGGCTCATTCTCGCGGGAAACGGCCTCATGCCGATCCCGGCGATCGCCAGGTCCGCGGGCATTAGTGACCGCGGATTGGTTAGGAAGTTCCGCCAACTCATTGGGATCTCGCCAAAATCCTATTCCAGGATCGTCCGATTTCAGCGGGTATTGAGGTCATTTGAGGACGATCCGCTGATCGAAGTGCCGGATGTCGCGATCAAATATGGCTATTACGACCAATCGCATCTTATTAACGATTTTCGCCAATATGCCGGGCTCACGCCGACCGAGTTCCGTGCCCGCAATAACAAGATAACCGAAGCACTTTTAGCGAACGATTAATTGGCGGATTTTTCCAATACAATAGGGTCCGCTCGTGGCTATTATGTTGATACCGAACGCGCCTAATGCGTTTGAAATAACAAAAAAGGGATGGATTTTAAAATGAACTTATCGCGGCGAATGAGTGTCAATCTTTCGATGTTGTTGGTTTTCGGTGCTTTCGCAATTTCGACGCCGGGGCAGACCGATGTACCCACGATCAAGTCGGTCGGCTTTATGGCAGGATGCTGGGAAATGAACAATGCCGAACGAAAGTCAGTGATCTCCGAGCAATGGATGATGCCGGCCGGCAACGCAATGTTGGGAATCTCGCGAACGGTGAAAGCAGAGAAAATGATCGGTTACGAATTTATGAAACTGGTCGTGGACGCGAACGGGATCACTTTTTATGCCAGGCCGCACAATGCCAAAGAGGACACGCCATTCAAGATGACCAAATGGTCAGCGAACGAGGCAACATTTGAGAATCCGGCAAACGATTTTCCTCAAAAAATAACCTATAAGTTGGCCACGCCGGACAGCTTGTTCGCAAGGATCGAGGGGCCGATGAACGGCAAAGTCTCCGGGATCGATTTTCCGTATGTTCGGGTAAAATGCAATTGAACGAACAGACGAGATGAGTCACGAAATGCCGCGGAACAATTGTTCGGCGGCATTTTCATATTAAACGGTGATCGCCGGTTCATTCGTAACGCAAACATTCGATCGGGTCGAGGCGTGATGCCTTGCGGGCCGGCAGAACGCCAAAGACGAGACCAACACCGACCGAAGTTCCGAGGCCGGCGATTATCGCCCAAAGCGGAACCTGCGCAGGCATACTCGGGATCAGAAGCATGATCAGATTGCTGATCCCGATCGCGACAGCGACGCCAATGATGCCGCCGAAAAAGGTCAGGGTCATAGCTTCAAGCAAAAATTGAAGCACGATCGCGTTCTTGGTGGCACCGATGGCCTTTCGGATACCGATCTCTTTGGTGCGCTCGGTCACCGAGACGAGCATGATGTTCATAACGCCAATTCCGCCTACGAGTAGTCCGAGGCACGAGATCGCGATAGCGGCCAAGCCGACACCACCGATGATGCCGTCGAACTGGGCGATAAAGTTATCCGCAGTCTTGATATCAAAATTGTTCGGTTCGCCGTATTTGATACCTCGACGCTGACGCAGTATGCCTTCGACCTCGGCGACTGCGTCGTTGAGCTGGCCGGGTCGGGCCTGGATTATCGGCCGCAGTTCGTCGCGGTCCGGCGCCACCTTTCGTGCAGTTCGATAAGGCAGCAAAACCTTTCGATCTTCTTCATTTTCGCCGAAGAAACCAGCCTTTCGCTTTTCAAGAACGCCGATGATCTCCCAGGTCGTACCGTTCATCCGGACAACCTTGCCGACCGCCTCGTCTTCTTTGCCGGGAAAGAGTGCGTCAATGGTGTTGACGCCAACGACCAGTACGTTTCGCCGCTGGTAGTTGTCAGCCTCTGTTATGAAACGCCCGTGCTTCACGACAATATTGGTCATCTCGGCATAGTTAGGCTCGACGCCGTCTGTCAGGGCCCAACGATAGTTCTTGCCCTCGTAAACAAGATTGTCGTCAAATCCTCCATTGAACGACCCGATATTCGGTGCGACCAATGAGACATCGGCGATCGAACTCGATTGAGCCTGGATCGCCCGGACATCGTCGTCAGTCAGCGGTTTTCGATTGCGTTCATCCCGGCTCCTCGGGCCAAAGCCCGTGGACAAATGGTAAGCGTAAATGTTGTTAGTGCCGTATTCCTCGACGATCGCTACTATCGATCCGCGGACGCCCGTCAAGATCGATGCAACGACGATAGCCGTGATCACGCCCACGACTATACCAAGTATGGTCAAAAACGACCGGAACTTGTGAGTGTAGATCGAGTCCATCGCCATTTTCAGGACTTCGCGGGGCAATGATGTTGAAAGGCTCATAAGATCAAGCTATCGCTCAGAGCTTACGCTCTAGCTTTGGGTCAGCGCGACGATCGGGTCGAGCCTCGCCGCTTTCCACGCGGGATAAAGTCCCGCGACGATCCCGATCAGACTGGATACCGTGACTGACAAGATCACGTAAACAATTGTGATGGTCATCGTAATACCGGCGAGGACCGTGATCAGTTGAGTGACGACCGCCGCGAGCAGCAAACCAATAATGCCGCCAACGACGCATAAAACCGACGATTCGATCAGGAACTGCAACAGTATCTGATTGCGCGTAGCACCAAGTGCCTTTCGCAGTCCGACCTCAAATGTTCGTTCAGTGACCGAAACAAGCATGATGTTCATAACCACGATCCCGCCCACAACGAGAATGATCATTGTGATCGGAACGACCACCGCGGCGATCGCGTTGGTAAACTCATCTATCTGCCCGCCAAGTTCCTTAGTATTTACCAGGCCGAACGTGTCGGGATCGCTGCCCGAGAGTCCGCGGCGGTTTCGAAGCAGCAGCTTTGCCTCGTCGATCGACGCGTCAAAGGTTTCGGGTGTCCGGCCCTTGCCGTGGATCTGTAAGCCGTTGTCGCCGCTGCCGAAGATCTGCCGGTGAAGCGTGATCGGTATGTAGATCGCGCGGTTGAACGAACTGCCGGGCAGTTGTCCGCGTTTATCCTCGAGCCCGATTATGGTCAGCGGCAGGCCGTGAAGTTTTATAGTTTTGCCGATCGGTGACATGTTGGGAAAATACTTTTCACGAACGTCGTCGGCGATGACGCAGACCTTGGCGGCGATCGATTCGTCATTTGCCGAAATGAAACGGCCCTCGATGATCGATTTGTCCTCGATAACGTCAAAATTTGACGTCACGCCGTTGATCGTGACCGAAGGCATCTCGACGCCGTTCTCATTGAAGTCGGCGTTGTTGAACATCTGAGCCCCGATCTCTGAGCAGTTTTTACAGTTCTCTTTCAGATAGAGATATTCGTCCCAGGTCGGCTTTTTGTTGCGTCGGTTGGCCCGCTCGAATTCATCGTCGGCCATCCGTCCGGAAAACGCCATTCGGGCGATCATGAAGTGGTTGGTGCCGAGTACCTTCGAGATCTGGGTCGAAACATACGAGTTGAGTCCGCTGATCGACGCTCCGACGACCACGACGGCGGCGACACCAATAATGATGCCGATCAGCGTCAGGAACGCCCGCAGTTTGTGCTCGAGGATCGACCGCGAAGCGATCCAGAAAGCATCGTAATAAAAAGAATAAAGGCGCTTCATCGCAAATACCGGCTGATCATGGCCGTTCCGGCCGCTGAATAAGTTCGTACCGAAGACTTGAAGTCATATTGGTAAACGCCAACCGAAAGAAATTTGTTCGCAAAAACTTGAATTGTGTCAATTGCCAAGCAAATCGGGCAACGTGCTATACTTTGCCTTTGCATTATTTAGTCACTTTTCAGGAGATTTGCTTTGAGTATCCTAGTTGATAAGAACACACGTTTGGTCGTCCAAGGCATTACGGGCAAGGAAGGCACTTTTCACACGTTGCAGATGGTCGAGTACGGCACAAATGTCGTCGGCGGTGTCACACCCGGAAAAGGCGGCACGCTGCACGAGGGGATTCCGGTATTTAACACGGTCGCCGACGCCGTCCGCGAGACAGGTGCGAACGCCTCAGTGATATATGTGCCGCCGGCATTTGCCTCCGATGCAATTATGGAAGCCGCGGACGCGGGCATCGCCTTGGTCGTCTGCATCACCGAGGGCATACCCGTCGCGGACATGGTCAAAGCCAAGGAATACCTTTCAGACCGTAATACGCGTGTCATCGGGCCGAACTGCCCTGGCATCATCTCTCCGGGAAAGTGCAAGATCGGCATCATGCCGGGACACATTCACAAAGAAGGAAGGATCGGCGTCGTTTCGCGTTCGGGTACGCTGACGTATGAGGCCGTCGGCCAGCTAACCGCTCTCGGCCTTGGCCAGTCGACTGCGATCGGTATAGGCGGCGACCCGATCATCGGGACAAATCACACCGACGCTCTGCGATTGTTTCAGGAAGATCCCGAGACCGACGCGATCGTAATGATCGGCGAGATCGGCGGCACGGCCGAAGAGGACGCCGCCGCATACGCCAAAGATCATGTGACCAAGCCGATAGTCGCCTTCATCGCCGGCCAGACCGCACCTCCGGGACGCCGAATGGGACATGCCGGTGCGATCATTTCAGGCGGAAAGGGAACCGCAGCCGAGAAAATGAAAGCTCTGACCGAAGCCGGCATTCGCGTCGTACAGTCGCCTGCCGACATCGGTCAGGCGATCGTCGAGGTACTCGGGTCGGGCGCCGCGGCCTGAAATACTAACGTACTCAGCATTAGCACACAATTATCCTGGCTCCGGGCTTTCATGATCTAGATCTGATCTAAAAGAGTACCTGCGGTCGCCGCACACGCGACGATATAGCTTTGGAAAATCGCCTTGATGCTGCTCTGGCCGATCAACCCCGTTATCCGTTTCGCACAACGGTTCGATAAGGATCAGGAAGCGCGATCCCCTGGCCCTTGAACAAGCTCTTGTCTACGACGGCAAGTTCAGCCCGGCATTGAACAGGTCTAACTTTGTGGAAATGCTCAACGATCGCGGGACGCTTATGCCTGGGTTCTGACTCCACACTCAAATTTGCTTGACAGACTCGCGAAACGCGATTATCGTGCACTTGTTTGGTAGGTCCCTGGGTGAATGTAGGCGAAACCTTTTTTATCAGAATCTTCTTGCCATCCGATTGCACTGCAATTCGCGCGGCTGGTTATTTTATATCGCTAACTTTTCTTCTGACATTCCTTTGTGGGGCAGTTCCAGCCCAATCTCGAACTGATTCGCAGGGTCGGCGTTGGACGACATTTGTGGAGCCTCCGCCGCCAGATCCAGACTGGAACAAGTCACGTGACGAGCAGCTGAACGCATTTCAGGGCATGCGGGAACTCGGCATCATTTCGGTCGAAAGGAAAATCGCCCGTACGGCTGATGTTCCCGGATTCGCTGAGCTTATTCCCGAGGGCACCCAGTTTTCAGTCTCGATGCTTGAGGACGGCAAACTTAAGGTTGAGTTGGGAGCGTGGCTGCCGAAACTTCCATCCGCGCTCGAGAACTCGGTCGGGAAGATCTCGCTCGAATTCTCGCCCGACGCTCCGACGGTTTCCGAGGCTGGCTTCGAAGGCCCGGTTTCCGCGACGACCAGGATCACTTCCTCGGTGAAGTACGATCAGATCCACGATCCGAACTGGACTCTCGGTGTCGAGCTTCAAGCGATGTTCGCCAAATTCAAAGGTGAGATCGCGGACGGTAAGCTCGGAAAGACGGTCGAGATCAGCCTGGTGAATCTTTTCAACGCGACTCGGGGAATCACCACGCCGACCGATCTTCCGAGCGATCTCATCATTAAGGTCGATGTCGAACGGTTTTATAACGCGATCGTAAAGGCTGCGAAGGACGAGCTCGCAGATCGGCAAAAGATACGCCGTCATGTCGACCTGCTGATGATCCGGTTCAACCCGGTGCTTTTGGCAGCTGCAATGACGAACGATCCGTCGCTATTCGCAATGCAGGCTGCGGCGGCGGACATTCAGCAACGACTTGCCGAGCGATTTCCAAAGGGTGTAAAGATCCAGTTCAATGACGACGTGCTCGGTGAACTGACCCGTAGCGAGCTGGCCCGAACCCGGCAAAGCGAGCTTTACCAATTCCTTAACAGGGTCGCGTCCGCGCCGCCCGCCCAACGCGGTTCCACGGTCTCGGCCTTTGTTGAGCGCCTCGACCAGATCTCTAATGCGATAACACAGAAGCCTGTCCCGATCGTTGCGATCTCAATACGGATGTTGGTGCAGGAAGCCGGCCGAACTCAGGGGGCTCCATTGCGGCCTGATCTCGTAAGACCCGGAAATGTTGGGCGGCTTGTCGGTTATCGCGTTGATAACGTTACCGACGACGTGATCCTATACGGCACGCCGGCGAGGACGCCTGAGGCCGCACTGACCCTCGATGAATTATCGGAGGGAGTCCGTGCGGCGTTCGTTCAAAACGAAGTGCCGTTCTGCAGCCTCGATCCCGATCCGCGCGAGCCGGCCGGAGTTCAACAAGTCCGCGTAGGTGGTGTCGCGATCAATTCGCAGTTCGCCCGAACGATGCTCGACGCGGACTATTTGATGAAGAAGATCAATGCAGGCATCGTTCCGGTGGCGGCTAAATCCTTCCGTTCTTTCGCTGCCGTACTCGGATCGGGTGCGCGATCCGAACCGGAAAGCGACATCTTCGATCGCTTCTGGTTCTATCCGGACCAGCTTCAGAGGGGTGATCTTCAGATCTCGCAGGACGGGAACACCGTGTTTTTCGTCAACCGAATGCGCGTCCTTACCGAACAAATGGCCCTCAAAGACGACGGCTTGATCGGTATGGGAAAGGTAGATCCGATCGCGGCGGAAGTTGTAGGAAGCTTCAATGCAGCGTTGCACGAGATCGCGGACCAATATCCCGACATCGCACGGCTGCAGTCACTTTTCGACGTTATCTTGACCAGCCGGCTTTGGCGTACGATGGGTGTCAGGTCACAATGGATCGACCGTCTGGCAGATCTGCCCGTCGCTAAAATTGAAACGTCAAAGTATCAGGGCTTCAATATAAAGATCGCGACAGCGTCCGACGCCGGGTTTTATCTTTCCGGAGGTGTTCGAATGCGCTTGGGAGCAAGCGCGCGCTTGGCAATGCCGCTTGCGCAGCGGAAGGTCGATGTTATTGCGAAAGCCACGATCGAGGGCATTTCGAAACAGATGCAGCTTTCCGAGGTTCCGGCCGCGACAGTGGATCGGCCTCGCCAGATCGTTTTCGACTCAGCGACGATCTCTGCTGCTATTGTCCGCGGGGACCTAACTGGTGCGGGCGTGAGCATCGACCGGCTACTTTCAGCCGACCCGCTTGATCCTGAAGCTTGGTGTCTGAAGGCGGAGGTCGAGTTACAGCGCGCCAGGTTCGTTTCATCTATTGAGAGTGCGGATCGTGCCCTGAAGATGTCGCCGGAAGACCCATCGACGAGTATCCGTGCTCTCATCGACAAATTCACGGCGAACTACATGCTCGGTAACGCTGACGGGGCTCTCGCAGCGATCGACCAGGAGCTTCTCATTGCACCCGATTCGCCTTTTGTCAGACTCGCGCGGGCTGACGCTCTCTCAGTACTGGGGCGTGCCGGAGAGGCGCGGACCGAATATCGAAAGATCCAGAGACAATTTCCGCATTCATCAGAAGCAGAAGTTAGGTTTGGCGTCTTCGAGATCACTCAAGGGAACATAATTACCGGCCGTGAGCACCTTGATCGGGCTTCGCGGCTATCGACGGTCAACGATGACGATATGAGTGTACGATCAGCAAAAGCTTTGGGCGAGGTCGGAATGGCGCTGCTCGAGGATGCCGAGCCTCACTTCAAAGAGGCCGAGAGGATCGCAAACTCCATCTTGTCGGAGCGAAGCTCGGACCCAATTTCACGTCTTCGCGTACTTACAGCCCTTGCCATCGTCGCAATGGCTCGAAATGACGCGGCAGCGGCCGATCGATCGGTCGAGAATATTATGAGGTTGACGCCCGCGAATCCAACCATTCTGGTATCTATGGCCGAGTGGGCCTTTCAGAAGAAAGATCTGCCTCTTGCCCGCAAGTACTTCGAACGGGCTGAACGGATCGCTCCGCAGATGCCGCTAGTGAAGAGCCTCAGAGATCGATTGAATACGCAATGAACCGAAACGACTATCTATGTGTGTTCTTGTTCTTCGCCATTCTCAGCGTGACGGCCTTTGGTCAGATAGGTTCTCCTGAGAAACCGCAGCCAGTGCAGTCCGCCTTAGTCAGTCTGAAGTTTGAACCGCCGGTCGGCGAACTTTGGGAAGTCTCCTATGTGCAGACCGATATCGAAGGCGGTACGAAGTTTCGGCTTACGGGAGGTTCAACGATCATTGACGCATTTGGACTTGAAGGCCAGACGCAGTCGAGAACTGAGGTCCGTTCTAACTGGCGAGTCCTCGACCGAGATGCAAAAGGCAATACGACCATCGAGATAAATCATATTTTTGTCGGCGTTGCGAGGACTCTTGGACGAGCGGTCTATAGTGCTCTCCCAGCTTACGCGGTCGAACAAGGTAAAGTCGTCGGCTGGCGTACCTACGAACCGGTGGCGGAGACTAATGGCCATATTCTAAAAGAGTTGATGTTTCACCTTGATGATCCGAACGCCGCCAAGGTGTATAAGCTCTTCGACGAAATGGAGGCCACGCGCAAGGCGGTCGCTGCGTATTTCATCGATCGTCCTTTTCGACTGGTAGTGAACCGTCAGGGACAGGTTGTAGATGTCATCGACCTTGATCTGCTGATGGATGAATATCGTACGCAGGCCGGTAAGATCACGCCTGACATCGCGGTACGAGCCCGTCAGGACGCATTGGTTTCTGCGTTTTTTTCGGGAGCGAGCGTGCGAAGTTCGTTCGAAGCGTTTTTGATGAATTCGTTTCCGGCAGACCCAACTGCGGTCGGGTCGAAATGGAGCAGGAAGTTCGAGTTCGACGTTGCCGGCCTTGCGAGGATCCCTGTCGACCGGTCGTTTACACTGGAGAAGAAGGCGGACTACTCGGATGATCGTTTTGTTGTCATTTCAAAGATGAGCTCGACGCTACTTCCAAAGGCTGATACCACACTTCGGCTTGATTGGAACGCGAACACCTCAGCGGAGATCGATCCGTCTACGGGACTGTACTATGACCAGACGATCAGCGGTCGATATGAGCTTCGCGCGAAGAATTCTCCTAGTGGTTCGCCACCGATCACTTACGACAATTTCTCGGCCAAGATCGGCTTTTCATCTGTCGCAAAGCGTGACGTGAAACGCCCGGACATGTGGAAGTTCTACGGCGGTTACGAGGAGTTTACGATTCTGCTAGGCGACCGCTGGCGACGTCAGCCGTTAAATACGCAATACCTGAACATGACCGATTTTGCGAAGATCGGTTCAAGTACGACAATAGCCACGAAAATTGAGTCAACTTCGACAGCCGCGAAAGATGCAAAGTCGGGCGTCGACGGAATGTTGGCAAAGCTTTGCGGCGGTTCGTATGTTAGGAACTCGGCAAAAGCTGAATTACCCACAGCAAAAATGGGTACCTTTGAACTTGCTCGAGCAAGGTGCGACGTGACTTTTGAATCAGATCTGCAGCGTCACTTTGTAGTTCAGATACTGAAGTCAGATACAAAGGTCTTCACGTTCGTCATTTCGCTGCCAGAGGCAGCTACTGAGGTCGATCGTCGAGAAGCGAATGAAATACTCGATTCGATCGAAGTCCGTAACTGATTCCGTATGTCCGCATGCCGCTAATCCGTTCCTTCCCAATTCCTTAGGTTCGCCCTCCAAAGGTGTTCAATGTTGGATCATAGTATTTCCCGGGACTCTGCCGATCGGTCACTTAATGATCTCGCCGACCGAATATTCGCCGAATGGCTTATCGCTAAAGACCAGCCTTTTAAAGACAGTCGTATTTGGAGTTGGGGACTTGTGACTGCGGCTTTTCAAGTAATTCTCCGATCCGACATCCGGTCCAAGATAGAACGACGATCCGATCCGACTTGATCCTAGTGACGATATCGGGAAATAGCCGTGATCCGGCACTTTTGTTTTCGCTGTCCTTTCGATAAACTGCTTGCTTATGTCTAATCTAACTTTTGGAATCATTAAGCCCGACGCGGTTCGGGCAGGGAAACAGGGGCAGATCATTTCGCGAATTTTGGGCGCAGGGTTCAAGATCCGCGGGATGAAGTTGATACATCAGACGCGCAAGCAGGCTGAGGGTTTCTATGCTGTTCACGCCGGCAAGGGCTTTTTTGACGAGCTCTGCGACTTTATGTCCTCCGGGCCGTGCGTCGTGCTGGCGCTTGAGAAAGAGAATGCAGTTCCGGCATGGCGCGAACTGATGGGAGCGACGAATCCGGCCGAGGCTGCTGAGGGAACCATCCGTAAAGATTTCGCGACGTCGATCGGCGAAAACGCGGTTCACGGATCCGATTCGGATGAGAACGCAGCGATCGAGATCGCGTATTTCTTCAGCAAACTTGAATTAGTTTAGTCGTTCAAGTATAAAAGTTGCAGAACTTTAACACTTGAATTTTACTTGCCACGCAGCCCATCTGCCCACGCGGATGGCAGTAAGAGGACACAACTATGAAAAAATGCCCGACATGTTCGAAGACGTTTGAGGATTCGATGCGGTTTTGTCAGTCGGACGGTACTCCGCTGGTGGATGACGCACCAGCTTTTGATCCGTATGCGACGGTGGTTGCTCGTCCCGAGCAGCCGGCAGCCGAATCGCCGCAGGAAGAACGTGTCGAGGTTGGCATTGCCCCGATCACCGAGCCGGAGGAGGTTCTGGACCTCCCCGCAGCGGATCCGCTAAAGACGATGTATGTGTCCGAAGACGAGATGAGGGCAGCATTAGGCGGCAGTCCTGATCCGGATGATCCGGGAATGGAGATACCGCCTGTGCCGGAGCCCGAACCTCCGCAGTTTGCCGAGCCGGAGATCGCCTCGCCGAAATTTACCGACGTGCCGCCGATCGCCTCGCCTTTTGCGGTGACCGAATCATCGGTTGATGCGGTACCGCCGGCAGCAAACAACGAGGCTCCGATACCTTCGCCGTTCGAT
>JAIBCA010000138.1 GCA_019694345.1 Pyrinomonadaceae bacterium
TTGATCATCGGGTCGCTGGCGGGCTTTGAACGGCTGACGGGCATCAAGACGATCGGCATCGTTCTGGCCGCGATCGGCGTCGTCATCCTTATCGATCCGCGAAAGGCGTCATTCTCGTCCGCTACCACGCTCGGCGACCTGTTTATCGTTATCAACTGTCTCGCGTACGGCACCTACGTCGCGACCTCAAAAGGGGCGATCATGCGCAACGGCATTTTTCGCTCGATGATGTGGGTGTTTATCTTTTCGTGCGTGATCTGCGTTCCGCTCGGCATCTGGTCGCTGACGACTATCGACATCGCCGCCGTTCCGACGCGAATTTGGCTGATAGTTCTGTGGATCGGCGTCGGGGCGACCGCCGCACCCTACCTGCTCAACGCAATGGCGCTGTCAAAGGTCGATCCGTCGATGGTCGCGGTATTTGTTTATCTGCAGCCGCTCATAGGATTTACGCTGGCGTGGCTGTTCCTCGGCGAAACGATCGGAATGGCGTTCGTCATTTCGGCGGCGCTTATATTCTCCGGCGTGTTTGTCGTGACGCGAAAGTTCGTCCGCGCCGAAACCTGAGGAGCGTGCGGCGGGAAACATTTATGTTGCAATTTCCGTAAAATGAGCATTAAATAGTTTCGACCAATGCCAACACAGATCACACAGGTCGATGACGACGACCGCGGAGTCACTATCTATCGCGTCGAGGGCGAAATGTTCCCCGAGGATGTCGAGTTGATCACGCGTCTTGCCCTCGAACAGCGTTCGGAGAAAGGAAACAGCATCGTCATCGACATCGCCGACCTCGATTTTATCGACAGCAACTCGGCACCGCTGCTCAGGCGGCTCGAGTCGGTTCACGGATTTGAGATAACGGGTTCTGAGATCTTTCTGCAAAATATCGTCAACGCGGCTGAAAAGGCCTAAGGCTCGCCTGCTGACATTTTCGTCAAAAGTTTGTAAATTGAAGTCAATGAAGACATTCGAGATCGCGGCTCTGGTTGGCGGAAACCTGGTTGGCAACGGTGAACTGGAGATAACACATGGTGCGGACCTCGCCGACGCATGTTCTTTGAGCCTGGCATTTTCGGTGGGCGACGCGAGCGTCGAGACCGACGCCGGCTGCGTACTCGCCAAGGCTGGTTCGGCTGTTGCCGCACCGGCCGTGATCTACGTTGATGACCCGCGACTGGCTTTTTCGATCGTCTGCGAGATACTTCACCCGCCGAAAAGGCTCGACCCGGCGATACATCCGACCGCGGTCATTTCGCCAACTGTAAAGATCGGCGACGGCGTCTTCATCGGAGCCCACGTGACCATCGGCGAAGGGTCTGTGATCGGTGACGATTGCCAGATCCGGCCAGGTTCGCAGATCGGTGACAACGTAACGATCGGCAGCGGCAGCATTCTCAGCTCCAATGTGATCATCGGCGACGGTTGCACCCTCGGCAGCAATGTCGTGCTGCATGCCGGCGTTGTGATCGGGACAGATGGTTTCGGATTTGCCCGCGATAAGGACCGCTACGTCAAATTTCCTCAGATCGGCACCGTTATGATCGAAGACGACGTCGAGATCGGCGCAAATACGTGCATCGACCGCGGCGCATTAGGCGAGACTCGGATCGGCGAAGGTACAAAGATCGACAACCTCGTCCAGATCGCACACAACGTCAAGATCGGAAAGCGTGTCGTGATCGCCGGCCAATCGGGCATCGCGGGAAGTTCGGTGATCGAGGACGATGTGGTCATCGCCGGACAGGTCGGAATCTCGGATCATGTGACGATCAAACAAGGTGCGGTCATTGGGGCAAAATCTGCCGTCTTTCCCAACAAGATCGTCCGCCCCGGATTCTGGACCGGCATCCCCGTCCAGCGAAGCGCCGACTACCTGAAACAAGCTGCACTATTGCGGAACCTGGAGGAACTCAGATCAGAGATCGCCCGGTTACGACGTTCAGGGCAAAGTTAACGGGTCATCATGCGTCGTTACTATTGACGAGCCTCAAAACCGCCTCCGCCGCCCGGCGAGACGCACCGCCGGAACCGAGCCGTTCGGCAGCGGCCCGAAGTTCATCGCGGGTTTTGGCATTTTCGGAAGGATCGAGAAGGCGTGACAGTTCGGCGGCCACATTATCTGCCGAAAGGCCGCCCTGGATCAGTTCTTTGGCGACCTTTCTGCCGGCGATCAGATTTATCAGCCCATAATGTTCGACCGAGATAAGCGGCCTGAGCAGAACGTAATTCAGGCCCGATGTTGCATAAACTATGACCATCGGCGTACCAATGATCCCGGTTTCCAGGGTCGCTGTGCCGCTTGTCACCGCAGCGGCGTCGGCGGCATGCAACGCGTCGTATGTCTCGTCCGCCACGACTCTAAAAGTATCCGGCCTCAAAGCGAGTTTTATCACGGCATTGTCGAGGATCTCCTCGACATCGGCCCGATGCCGTTCATGTGCGATCGGTATCACGAATTGGCGACGGTTATCATCGATGAACAACTTTGCTGCCGCCGCGATCAACACCGGCAGGACGCGAACGATCTCCTTTCGCCGGCTGCCGGGGAGCAACGCAATGATCGGCCGGGCCGGATCCAATGAATGCTTCAGGCAAAATTCCGAGCGGTCTAGTTTCGGATGAACCTCGGTCGCGAGCGGATTTCCAATGTATTCGACGTGATCAACACCGCGTTCGGCATACCATGCCTTTTCAAACGGCAGTATCGTCAGCAAAAGATCGACATGGCGCCTGATCGTTCGGATACGATATCGCCGCCACGCCCAAAGTTGCGGCGAAATATAATAAACGACGGTAAAACCACGCTTTTTCAGTGACTTTGCCAGCTTAAGATTGAACTCGGGGAAATCAACAAGGATCACCACTTGCGGATCTCGCTCGGCCGCCGAATCAACCAGTTTGCGAAACGCGGACAGAAACATCGGCAAAGCCCTGCCGATCTCGGCGACGCCGACGATCGAAAGTTCATCGGCCGCGACGACTGGCTCCACCCCGACATCACGCATCATCGGACCGGCCGCGCCGAAAAAATCCCATCTCGTGTCCGGATCGCAGTTACGGATCTCCTCGACAAGTTTGGCTGCGTGTCGGTCGCCGGATGGTTCGCCGGCGACGATCATTACGGATCGGGTGGTTTCCATTGTCACGTAAGTGATTATTGTTAAATGATATAGGGTACTTTTACAACCCTGCGGCTGCTTTCTCGCATCAAACAGCCGGCATCCAACAGTACGACCGCGTTATTTGACGATATGTGCCTTGCAGAACGCGTCTATAGCGCTTAAAATTGAGTGTTTTGGATAGTGGTTGGTGAGCTTTCGGCTCGATTCGTATTTATTTTGTCTTTTTTTGGTGGAGGAGTCTGTGACCTTTCGTCGTACATTTCTATTTTTCGTTGTGGCGATCTTCTCGACGGCCGTGACCGTATCTGCTCAGATCGAGTCCGTCATCGGGCAATTATCGAATTCCGGAGCCGAGTCATTTGCAGGCGGCATCAGTGGTGATGGCAGGTTCGTAGTATTCGAATCGCGGGGCAATCTGGCAACGGTAAACCCAAGAAACGCTGACAATAACCAGGAGATATTTCTCTTTGATTACGCTCAGCGGCGCATATTCCAGTTGACCGACACCAAGAGCGTGCTGCTGGACACAACCAAAGCGATCACTTTCGACAATATCCGTGTCGAGATCGTAAACACTCGCCCGGTGATCAGCAACGACGGAAAATGGATCGCGTTTTCGTCCAACGCAACCACATCGACCCCGACATCGCCTAACTCGACCAATCCGAGCAGCTTCGATGGTAACGCTTTTACGTCACCGACCCCGACGCCGAGCCCTTCGCCGACCGGTTCCCCGACATTGGGGGCAAATCCGCTGACAAGCGATGGTAATACTGAGATCTGGCTTTATCAAATACCCTCGTTTGCTCCGGTCGCCGACCTTTCGCTTGGTGACGAGATACCCTTTACTGATCTTTCGGGTGGAACATTTTATCGGGTCACAAACACGCTCCCGAGTCAGTTGCCGCGGCCTGCGACCTCGACAACAGGGTCTTACATTGCGGACGACAATCATGATGCGAGTATCAGCGACGATGGCGGCGTTATCGCGTTTGTTTCGACCCGCGACCTTGTCCCGGGAGTCGGAAATCCGTTCCCTGCTGAGGACAACGACGAGATCTTTACGTTCGTTCGCAGTGTCTCGATGCGGGGCACGGCCGAGGATCTCGGCGGCTCAGGGGGCATCTTGTCCCAGGTGACGAAAACACCTCGCGGACAAATATCAAATCCCATCTACAACAAGAATCCGACGATCTCCGGTAATGGATCGCGCGTAGTTTTTGCCAGCACCGGAGACAATCCGATCGTGGGCATGACGGGCGGAAACAACCCCTTGGCGAGCCGGAACGAGGAAATATTCTATGCCGATCTGAATGCTTCGGGATCTCCATCCGGAACGAAAAAACAGGTTACGGTAACTACCTCGACCAATCTTGGCGATCCGGTCAACATCCTTGACCTCGGCCGGCGTATGAGCCGCGACGGAAAGTACATTGCCTTTGACAGCTACGCCGACCTTGCTAACGAGAACAGCGGCACAAATTACACTTCGTTCGCCCTGTATGTCTACGACACCGTCGCCAACACGTTTCGCCGAATCGGTGCTCGCAGCGATGCGGATACACAGGCAACCGGCGGCGACGTGCTACATTATCCGAGCTTCACCGATTATGGGGTCTCGGGCGAACCGGCGACGCTATTGCTCGAAACCCGGATGAACATCAAACCCGACGGTACGATCCCGACCGATCCGGCAGAAGGACTAAACCCGACGACCGAACGACAGTCGCAGTTATACTCGTTCACATTGGGATTGCCCCCGGCGACGGCGAAATTCACCCGCCTTTCGAGATTCCCGGTACCGACGTCGTTCATCGCGTCGACACAGCCGATCGCAAGTAATTCGTCAAAGCGCTTTGTGTTCAATCTGGCGTTGAGTGAATTGGGCCTCGGAAACCCGGATCTACAGTCTGAGGTTTATTACATGGTTACGCCGACGGTGACCAACCAATCATCGATCACAACCAATTTTGCGACCGGAGCGACCAATATCCCCGTATCGCAGACCGTCGTACCGACACCGACTCCAACCCCAACGCCCAGTCCAACGCCGACACCGACGCCCACCCCGACGCCGACGCCCACCCCGACCCCAACGGGCACCCCGACGCCGACGCCGACTCCCCTGCCGACACCGACACCGCAGACCCCGGTGGCAGTTCACGGGCTCGCCCCGGGAATGCAAGCGATCCTGAACTATCAGGCAAGTTTTGACCGCCCGATCGTGGCACGTACGGCCGTCGGATCTCTTGAGCGTCGTTTCACGCTGCCGATCGAATTGAGCGGCGTTTCTCTTACGATCAACGGCGCGGCATGCGGCCTTAAGTCGGTCAGCAGACACAAGATCGAATTTGTTTTGCCGCCAAGTTTAGCGTCTTCTTCGGCTGGGAAAGTTTACCCGATGGTACTGAACAACAATGGTGTGCAGATGAAGTCCACTGTCACGCTGGTTCCGGCCCGCCCCGATATTTATAACGTTGCCGGTATTATTGCTCCGGGCGGACGAACAAGGATCGAGAACGTCACGAACCGGGTGCACACTACGGAACCGTTTACGGTCACCACGCTTCGAGTACGCCCTCCGGGCCGCACGGCCACGGTACTCAGGGTCTATCTTACCGGTGCGCAGAATTCGATAATCGGCAATACGAGTGTCCGCATCGGGCAGTTTGGACTATTGCCGACGACAATCCAGTCGAATGCCGTATTGGTCGCCCCGGGTGTTTACACTATCGACTTCCTGCTCGATAAGGGGATGGACAAGGGAGGCGACCAGCCAATAATCGTCACTATTTTCCTCGACGGAGTGGCTTACACTTCGAGACTTGACGACACGACCAGTGTCTTTAAGATCCTTTAGTTTCATAGTATTGACGGCTCAGCCGAAACTTAAGACGAAAGGGAGCGACCATATCGCTCCCTTTCTCTTTGACCGAGGTTTGGGCGCATAATTTGATCGATTGATTGCCAACAAATGGCGGTTATATTATCCTTTTAGAGTAATATATCGTTCTCAGGCGAAGGTCACATCGTAACGATGGATAGCCCGAAATCGCATTTATTGAGATCGAAATTAGATTGAAATGAGGAGCCCGGCTGATATTTTGCCGGTGTGGCTACGAGAAATATGAAGATATCTCCGAAGGTTTGGAAGAATGGCCAGTTTATTGATTGGGACGATGCACGAATACATGTGATGTCGCACGTGATCAATTACGGGTCGAGTGTTTTCGAAGGTATCCGCTGTTACAACACGGCCAAAGGGTCAGCTGTGTTCCGGCTGCCCGAGCACATGCAGCGATTGATCAACTCGGCAAAGATCTATCGCATGGACTCGCCCTACACCCGTGAAGAGTTTTGTGATGCGACGACCGAACTGATCCGCCAGAGCGGGCTCGACGAATGCTACATCCGCCCGATCATTTTCCGCGGTCTTGACGAGGTCAAACCTGCATTCGGAGTTAATCCGTTTCCCAACCCGATCGATGCGTATATCGCGACGTGGGAATGGGGCAAGTATCTCGGCGAAGAAGCTCTCGAAAGCGGCATCGACGTTTGCGTTTCGAGCTGGACACGGATCACGTCAAACTCAATGCCGGCAATGGCCAAGGCGGGGGCGAATTATATGAATTCGCAGCTGATCAAGATGGAGGCCCTGCTTGGCGGATTTTCAGAAGGCATTGCCCTTGATGATCGCGGTTATGTTTCCGAGGGGTCGGGCGAGAATATATTCCTGGTCAACGGCGGCAAACTGATCACTCCTCCGCTCGGAGCGTCGATCCTTCCGGGCATCACCCGTGACTCGATCATTCAGATAGCGAAGGAACTGGGCATCGAGGTGATCGAGACCAACATTCAGCGGGCGGCACTTTATCTGGCAGATGAGGTATTTTTTACCGGTACTGCCGCCGAGGTGACACCTATACGTTCGGTTGACCGGATCACGGTTGGCTCCGGCAAGCGGGGCGAGATAACGAAACGGCTGCAGGAAGAATTTTTCGGCGTGATCATGGCCGAGCGCCCGGCACCGTTTGGAAAGGATTGGTTGACGTTCGTTCGGCCTGAAGACGAAAAAAAAACGGCGGTAGCATAACCGGTGCGTAAATCCGTTAATCAACAGCCCGGCGGATCGGGTGACCAGATCATCTCAGCACGATAATGCCTTTGGGTTTTATCGTGCTTTTTCATTGCATGCCGTACGACCATTAGGAGAAAGGTGCAAGCTTGATTTCATTAGCCACATTTGTTCGTAAATTCGTGCTGGAGGGCACTGTATTCATTTGCGGAGCGATGGTCATGACCTATGAGATCATCGGCTCTCGAATTTTATCACCATATATCGGGGCATCAACTTATGTTTGGACGAGCCTGATCGGGGTCATTCTCGGCAGTCTAAGCCTCGGATACTGGCTCGGCGGACGAACGGCTGATCGCAACCCTAGTACGAGAGTACTTGCCTCGGTGATCTTGATCGCCGGCGGACTGATCGCAGTCACCGTTTTGGTCAAGGAGGTCATCCTGTCGGCCGTGACAACCGTACCGTTCGGGATCGAACTTCGTTCACTGCTTGCATCGGTGATATTATTTGCCCCGGCGAGCGTCGCACTTGGGTTTGTGACGCCATATTCGGTCAAGCTGCGGCTCGACTCGCTCAGCGACACCGGTAAGACGGTAGGAAGACTCTATGCACTGTCCACGATCGGAAGTATATTTGGTACGTTTGCGGCCGGCTTCGTGCTGATCCCGTTTGTCGGCAGTTTAAGGACGCTTTATATGATCGCCGGTGTGCTTATTGCACTTGCGATCATCCTATTTCCCTTTTCGGCCACCCGTCTTAATCTTGCCGTGATCGTCTTGTTCGTATTCTCTATCGTAGCAAGCGAAGCAAACGCCTTGTTGCTTTACAGGGCAAATGACATGCACGATATCGACACCGAATACAGCCGTATTCAGATATTTCGAACAACGGACCCGAAAACCAGACGGCCGATCCAAGCTCTTGCAACCGACCCGTATTTTACTCAATCAGCCATTTTTGTGGATAGTGACGAACCCGTACTGGAATATAGCCGGTACTACCATCTAACTCGACATTTTGCAGCCAAACTTGATGAAATTCTTGTGATAGGCGGAGCGGGCTATTCGGTTCCAAAAGACCTCTTGTCCCGATATCCGAAAGCAAACGTCGACGTCGTCGAGATCGACCCGGGTATGACGGCTATCGCCCGTCGCTTCTTTCGTTTAAGCGACAATGATCGGTTGCGGATCTTTCACGAAGACGCTCGTACATTCCTGAATACGAACAATGGTAGCGGCTACGATGCAATCTTGGTCGATGCTTTTGGGTCATTGTTCGCTGTGCCTTACCAATTGACCACGATCGAGGCAGTTCGGGAAATGCATCGATCATTGAACGAAGGCGGCGTAGTGATCCTAAATTTGGGGTCCGCGATCAAGGGTCGCGGCAGCGAATTCCTGCAGGCCGAACTGGCCACATACAAGGCTGTCTTCCCGCAGGTGATCGTGTTCAAGATAAACCGCGAGTATGACGATGGGCGTCTCCAAAATCTAATATTGTTGGCTGCTCGATCGGCTGCGGCCCCTACGTTTTCATCACATGATAATGAGATCGGAGATCTGCTGGATCACAGGTATATGGGGGAGATCGACCAGACCCTCCCATTGTTGACCGACGACCTCGCACCGGTCGAGTTCTACAATTCGATCGCGCAGAACACCTATCTCCGTGAGCAAGCTAAGTGACCGATCATCGAATCCCCTGCCCGAACTGTTCGGTCCCAAAAGCCCCTATCCCGTTCAGCCGAAAACTGAGCGCCCATCGATTCTCACTGCGAACGCCGACATTGAACGTGTAGTATTGCAACGCTATTGAACAACAGTCGTATGAGTAACCAACCGTATAGAGCGAACTAATGAGAGGAGATGATTTGGAAGCCCGCCGGTTCTGAAAATCAAAGAATAATGACGTACCACCGTACCAGCCCCTGTCGCGATTCCCAATGAATATCGATGGGCTCCATTGAGATCCGCGGAGGGTGCCTGCCTCCTTACCCGCGGTGTTCGAATATTGAGTAAGCGACGGGATCAAGGTGACTGCACGTGTGTAATAAAACGTTTGAAATATCTTCAGCAGCTTGGTGTCATATCCAACGGTTGCTGAGATCGCTCGCAGGCCATCGCCTTGTACGCCGACATCCATTCGCGAATTAAAGAAAATCGTTCGCTGAGGGCGATACGTGGCGTCAATGCTCAGCGGTGAGAACCGTCGAGGGACACCTCCAAATGTATAAAAGCTCAATGCGGTCATCGATTCGATCTGATTTCGCCGACCGGCAATAAGTGCCCCGCCGAAGGTCTTATCAAAGTAATACTTACCCCGAACAGTCAAAGCAAATATCTCGTATGGCTGGACCGAAAGTGGCCTGGTCGGATCCGATCCTGCCTTCGCATCTTGACGCAGCTTTTCCTGGGCCTCGCTTGTCACCGCCTCAGAATACCGCCTTGTGTAAATACGATTAGTTACGCCGTACTCGATCTCGTTTGTGTCAGTGATCGTATCAATATAGTCAAATCGAATGATCCGGTTAAAGTTGTCGACGCCCTTCACAAACCGATAGGTCAAAAACGGTTCGATCACATGGCGAAACCTGAATGTCTTGTCTTTGCCGTAGAAATTGCGCGCCAGTGCTACCGGCCGGACATCAAACTGAAATTCACCGTATTTACGCACCAGATCACGCCCCACAACCCGCCTCGCTGCGTCGAACGAGTTTGAATAATACGTGGCCCTTACGGCTCCGGTAAGGGTGAAATTGACGTATTTCGTACTGAACGGAGCAGTGACTTGCGGATAAAAGTCAAGCCTTTGGCCGAGTGACGGCGTTACGACCGGAACGCCGCCAGTTATTTGCTGATAAAGCACACGGTCATCAATATCCTCTTGACGCGACACGCCCTCAAGGCTTGTCTTGAATGAGAAATAGACCCCATTTAGGAAAGACAGCATTGACGGCCGCTTTTCAAAGTTCACGCTCGGGAGATTGCGCGTCTTTATTCTGACATTAGGGATCGAGATCACCTGCGATCTGGTCAGTAGATTCAACGTGTAGTTATTCCAGCTCTTATTAACAAATACCTGCGACACCTCGATCGGCGAGATTATCTGCTGAATACCATCGGAGAATACCTGTCTGAACGCCAAGTTTGACGTCAATCGTACATCCGCCGACGCAGTGAAACCATTTTGAAAATAGTGAACTCCCTGGGCGTATACGATCGAACCGCCCTGATCCGGGTGCTCAGCATCAGCCTTGGGCCCAAAGATCCGGTCCTTGACCGCGTAGAAGCCAAAATCAAAGTACGAACGAGAGTTTGCACGTGTGCGGACGTCTAAACCGTAACCGACCCCGCGACCGGTATAAACGTCACCGCGTATCACCGCATCAGCACTCTTACCGAGCGTTTGGTAATAGGCCGTCGAAATACGAAACCCCTTGTTCGCCGAGTACGAAAATGACGGCGTCAGAAATCCGGAACTGCGATCGCGCTCCTTGATCGGGATCGACGCGTAGGGCAAATACAGAAGCGGAATATCCTTGATGCGGAATTTTGCGTTCTTGAGCTTCAGTTTGTCTTTGATGCTGATCTTGGCTTGATCGGCGGTGAAACTCCACTTGGGTACCGCTTCTTCGCATGCCGTGAATTTACCTTTAGTCACGACCAGTTCATTGACGCCGACCCTTTCGACCCGATCAGCTGTAAAATAGATTACCGTTCCGTCATTGGTCTGATTGGTAAATCCCGTCGAATCAATAAAATAACCGAGCTTTGTCTGATAATTCCAGATCCCGCGTGCACCGGTAATGCGCTGGTCGTCCCCCTGATCGAAGATCACACTTCCCTCGGCGTCCATCTTGTTTTCTGCCTCGTAAATAGTGATCTTGTCAGCCTGCATTCGATAGATACCGTATCGGACATCAACGTTTCCCGAATGTACGATCACGCGTTTCCCCTTTTCGCCCTCGACCGATTGCTTGTCAGAATAGACCACCACCTCATTGTCTCCGCCTTCAGGTTCGACGCTTGGCTTCTTCTTTGACTTCGGTTGAGTCACGCTCTGTTCCGCAGAGATCGGGTTAATATTCGGGGTATCAGTGATTGGATTGGAAACCTGGCGCTCGACTGGATTGGTCTGCTGGCCGGACGCGATAGCCGCGGTTAATGCGGCTAATATTAATGCTGTGATTGGCTTTGGAAACCGCATCGAATCAATAAGTTAATAGAAGATGCTAACACGAACGGAGTTAAACAATAAAGCCATATGTTAGACTAAGGCTTTGTCAAACAGTGTGTCTGAAATAACCGCACAACGAGTACTGGTGGTCGAGGATGAGGAGTTGATGAGGGCGATCCTTCGTCAGCTGCTCGAGGATGCCGGTTATGAGGTCGTGACCGCCGATAGTGCCGAATCGGCTCTCGACGCCTTCTCAACAAACGACATCGCCGTCACCCTGACCGACATCAAAATGTCCGGAAAGGATGGGCTACAACTACTTGATCAGATCAAATCGCTGGATCCGGAAGCTGTCGTGATCATTATGACGGCGTTCTCGTCGGTAGATTCTGCGGTATCCGCCCTGCGAAAAGGCGCGTACGACTACGTTACCAAGCCGTTCATGAACGATGATCTGCTGCAAACGATCGGTAATGCCGCTCGGCTTAGAAAGCTCTTTCAGGAGAATCGCGTTCTTCGGCGTGAACTCCGCAGGCACTATAGTTTTTCCGAAATAGTTGGCAAGAGCACTGCAATGGAGCGGATCTTTGACGTTATAAGGAAGGTGGCCGACACCAATGCCAGTATTTTGATCCAGGGAGAGAGCGGAACCGGCAAAGAGTTGATCGCCCGATCCATCCATCTCAACAGCCAGCGGGCGGACCGGGCCTTTCTCGCGATCAATTGCGGAGCATTGCCGGAATCTCTTTTGGAAAGTGAACTTTTCGGCCACAAAAAAGGGGCATTTACCGGCGCCGTTGCCGATCGAGAAGGCCTTTTTCGGTCTGCCGCGGGAGGAACTCTATTCCTCGATGAGGTAGGTGAGATGCCCCTCGCATTACAGGTCAAACTACTCCGGGCACTTCAGGAGCACGAGGTTACTCCTGTTGGGTCGAGCTATGCCGAGAGTTTTGATGCAAGGATCGTGGCGGCAACCAACAAGGACCTGGCGAGCGAAGTCGAACTAGGCAATTTCCGAGAGGACCTGTTCTATCGGCTGAATGTGGTGGAGATCACGATCCCGCCGCTCCGCGACCGTCGTGAAGATATTCCGTTATTGGTCAGGCACCTGATAAATAAGCACAAAAATACGGTAGATGGCTTCGAATGTACTATCGCACAACCTGTGATGGACGCATTGATCCGCTATGGCTGGCCCGGCAACATTCGTGAGTTGGAAAATACGATCGAAAGAGCATTGATCCTCGGCGGCAACGAGATCCGCCTCGAGGATCTGCCGCCTAAGGTCCTGGCGTACGGTGCAGAAGGCCCTTCGGCACGGCCGACGCTTGACGAAGTTGAAAAAAACTATGTTCTTGAGGTTTTGATGGAGCAGGGTGAGGACAAAAACGCCGCTGCCAGAGTCCTAGGTATCGACCTTTCGACCCTATATCGAAAACTAAAACGATTTAATGAGGAATGAGCGACTACTTTGCATTTACCTCGATAACAAAATAATCGGTACCGTCGATTCGCACGACCCTGCCCTCAGAAAACGGTTCTTGAAGAAATGGTTTCGCGGAATAAGCGACACCTTTTAAAGTATCATCCCCGCTCAAATCACTTTGAGCGATCAGTTCATCGGGAAACCAATTTTCCGACTGGACCGCGACACTCTGAGGCGGCTCGATACCCTGAACCTCTCCAACGACCTTGGCCGCATCTGTTGGCGAGAGCCTGATCACCGCGATCAACTTTTTCTTTGGCAATATCTCTTTCCAGACGATATCCTCGGTCTCATAGGGAATGTTTATCAACATTCCGAGTTCCTCAACGTTGGTCTTCGCCGAATTGGACTCCGAGTTGGTCTCAGTGACGCGTCCCGCATTTACATTGGTATTTGCCTTGAAAGTGCATCCGCCGACCCCTAAAATGAACGTTAGTGATGCTAGAATAAAGGCTGTTCTGACCGAATCCATTAACTGATTGTATGCGGAAGGCGGTTTTATTTGCAATTACCGCTCTGAGCAAATCGGCGACCGGCCCGTGCACTACGAACATGAGATATTTTATTGCTTTCTGCTTTTTGCTGGCTGCTAATTTAGCGGCATCGGCCCAGATGTTGGGGCCGGCCGAAACACTCAAAAGGTTTTACGCGTTTGACCGGACACATTCGACAGAATTTTCAAAACGTTCAGTTAATGAACGAAAGTTGTGGTTTTCGCCTGAGTTGTACCGCCTATTCAAGCTCGAATTGAAACGAGAGGCTGACTATTTGAAGATCAACCCAAGCGACAAACCCCATTTCGGTGACGGATTGCCATTTAGGCCTATTGACGAAACATGTAACGTCGGCACTAAACGACTCCGCAAGAAGAGTGTAGTGACGACCGTTGCGGCCCGTGCACGAAAGGCCTCTGTTACCGTCACCTTCGCATTTCCGCGGCCGTGCAAGACGCCGGACAAAAATGTCTATGTTTTCTCGATGAAGCGGGTCGCGAACAGGTGGACGATCGACGACCTGACATACGACGACGGCACAACACTCGTGGCCGACCTTAAGCGAAAAGACTATTAGATACCGCGAACCCAAAAAATCGCACTCACGAGTTTATCCCGAACATTAATATACATTTAGAAATGGAAACAATCGAAGAAAAGTTGGCTGCAACCGCTGCACGAAGCGAGGTCGAACGATGGGAAACAGAGACTCTTGCCAAGGTTTTGCAGCGAACACCTGAGCGAAAATCTCATTTTGAGGGCGTTAGCCTCGAACCGGTAGATCGTCTTTATACGTCCGCCGACATTGAGGCCGTCAGCGATATCGGGTTTCCGGGCGAGTATCCGTATAAACGTGGGATCCATCCTACCGGTTACCGCGGAAAGCTATGGACCATGCGGCAATTTGCCGGTTTTTCCTCGCCTGAGGAAACTAATCGAAGATTCAAGTACCTTATGGCACAGGGTCAGACAGGTCTCAGCGTCGCGTACGATCTTCCGGCTCTAATGGGGCTCGACTGCGATTCTCCGCTGAGCGAAGGCGAGGTTGGCAAATGCGGCGTTGCCGTATCGTCGCTCGCCGATTTTGAGGTACTGTTCAACGACATCCCGCTCGATGAGGTCACTGTATCGCAGACGATCAATGCTCCTGCCCCGATCTTTCTGGCAATGTATCTGGTCGTGGCGGAAAAGCAGAAAGCCGATTTTTCGAAGATATCCGGGACTTTGCAAAATGACATTCTGAAAGAGTATATCGCCCAGAAAGAGTGGATATATCCGATCAAGCCGGCGATGAAACTGGTCATCGACACCTTCGAATACACGACCAAGTATGTCCCGAAATATAATCCGATCTCAGTCTCGGGTTACCATATTCGCGAGGCCGGTTCGACCGCGTTGCAGGAACTTGCGTTTACGCTTCGTGATGGACTGGAATATGTTCAGTACGGCGTCGAGCGCGGATTGAATGTAGATGATTTCGTGCCGCGAATGTCGTTTTTCTTCAACGCACACAACGATTTTTTTGAAGAGATCGCCAAATATCGTGCCGCCCGCGTTATCTGGGCCAAAACGATGAAAGAGCGCTTCGGGGCGAAAAACGAGCGAACGATGCAGCTGCGTTTCCACACGCAGACGGCCGGTGTTTCGTTGACTGTTCAGCAGCCGCTGAACAACATTGCCCGCGTCGCCATTCAGGCACTTGCCGGTGTCCTGGGCGGCACTCAATCGCTGCACACTGACTCGTACGACGAAGCACTTGCGTTGCCCAGCGATCAGGCGGCCCTCATCGCTCTTCGTACCCAGCAGATCATCGCCGAGGAAACAGGCGTCGTAAACACCGTCGATCCGCTAGGCGGCGGATATTATATTGAGTCGCTGACACAAAAGATGATCGACGGCTGTTTTGATTACTTTGACAAGATCGATGGCTTTGGCGGAATGGTCGAGGCGATCGAAGCCGGATTTCCTCAGCGCGAGATACAAGAGTCGGCTTATCAATACCAAAAGGCGGTCGAGCGCGGTGAGCAGACCATCGTCGGCGTCAACAAATACGCCATGGATGAAGAGCTTTCGAGTGTCAATATTCTGCAGATCGACGAAAAGGTTCGTGATCATCAATTGTTGAGAATGGAACACGTGCGTTCGGTCCGTGACGCCGGGGCAGTTTCGAATGCACTCGACAAACTTAAGTTGGCGGCCGCATCCGACGAAAACACGATGCCGTCCATCATCGAAGCGGTTTCCGCTTATGCCACCGTTGAGGAGATCTGTGTCGCATTGCGGGATGTTTACGGCATATATGAAGAGCCGGCATTTTGAGCGCCGGTTCGCGATCTAGCGCCGCTTGACCCGGCCGCTTGATCGCTGGAAACGCAGGTTGGACATTATTGATGTCTGAGATATTATCGATAATCGATAAAAATGATAGGCCCGAAACCTCGGCCAGAACGCAATTGGGGGCTCTCGGTGAGCAGATCGCCGCACGGGCCCTGGTCGATAACGGGTATCGACTTGTTTTGAGGAATTTTAAGGTGCCGGTTGGACGCAACAGCAAGGGCGTTCAGGTAACCGGAGAGATCGATATTATCGCCCTGGACGGCGAAACGCTATGTTTTGTCGAGGTCAAAACGCGTCGTTCAGATGAGTTTGCTCCGGTCATTGCCGCCGTTGACATCCGAAAGCAGCGGCAGATCACCCGAACGGCCCGAATGTACCGACGTATTTTTGAATTGGATGAACAAAAATATAGATTCGACGTCGTAACCGTTCTATTGGCTAAGCACGCTGAACCGGTGGTTGAAATAGTACGGTCATTTTGGGATGAAAGTAAATTTAGGAAACGGCGTTGGAATTACGTATCATGGCAGGGCCATATTTGAAACATTGCATTCGGCCAACTCGTAATCGCAACTGAGGACAAAAACTATATGAGAAATTCAATTATCGCATTTTCACTGCTCTTCGTTCTTTCGCTTTTTTCGGCGCAAACCGGGCTCGCCACGGTTTCGTCCGAGGATTCGGTCATCGGCGGAAAATGGTCGCTCGTTGCCGATGCTGGCGGTCAAACCATCCAGATCTTGGTCGACTTTAAACAGACCGGCTCTGATTTTACCGGAACCACGTCCTCGGACATGGGCAACGGAACGATCGACGCCGGCAAGGTTACCGGCAAGACCTTCACCGGCGTTTTGCACGCTGACATTCAGGGAAATGTGGTAGATTTCAAGATCGACGGAACCATCGATGGTGATAAGATGACCGGTACCTTTACAAACCCCTCGTTCGGCTCGATACCGTTTTCGGCGACTCGAAACAAATAGGACTCGAGGTTGCCAAAGAGTAAGACGCCCGACGATGTCGCCGGGCGTCTTTTTATTTGACCGCTTGCCGGACGAATCCGATCATTTGATCTCCCAGGTGGTACCTATGGTGAAAGATCTGCCTCGTGCCGGAGCATAGGTAAACTGCTCGCTGTAATATCGGTTGAATACATTCGATACTACCGCGTTGATGCTGAAGTTAAACCGCTCCTTGCGGAAGAAATATCCGCCGCCGACATTGTGCGTCACATATCCCGGCTCAGGACCGTCGTTGACAGGTATCAGATACCCGGTCGACAGACGGGTTTGCTTGCCGACGATCCTGGCGTTGTAATCAAAATGGTAATTCTTACCGAAGTTCTGCCAGCGAAATCCGGCGTTTGTTCGATATGGGCTGATAAAGTCCAACGGTTCCGATTGATCAACGTCATCGCCACGAAGATAGCTGAAATTTCCGTAAGGGGTCAGATACCCCAGGCTGATCTTATAGGTCGCCTCGAGTTCGGCCTCAAATCCCTGTATCCTCGCGGTTCGCACATTTCTTGTTTGATATACGTCGATCGGAGCTCGTGGCGGCGTCTGTGCAATGCGGACACCCGTAAACTGGGTCGCGAGGAAATTCTTGAAATAGTTATTGAAATAGGTCACCGAACCCCGTATCTTCTTGACCTGAAACTTTGCACTTGCGTCGAAATTGATTCCTGTTTCCGGAAGCAATGCCGGATTGCCAACCAGAAATCCCTCGGCTGACGCAGCATCGGTAAAGAACCTTTCGGAAATGTTCGGCGTACGGAATGAGCGGCCGATACGTGCCGAAAGATTGACGTTCGATGTCAGAGTGTAGACCACGCCGAGGTCGCCTGTGTATGCCGAATTTTTGACGTTAAGTCCCTGATCCAGGCCGGTGATGCCTAGTTGCTGGACCTGTTGCGGCGTTAGCCTCGGATCAATGGCAAAATTTGTGGTTGGCTCGGCGGAGGTGCTAAATCTGTCGAACCGGAATCCGCCGGTCAATCTTAGACGGTCGGTCACCCGATAATCGTCCTGCACGAAAAGCGCGACATTCGACAAACTTGCGTCCGGGACACTGCGGGTGTAGCGAGTCGTACGATTTGGCGAATACGATGTCGAGGACGATATCGTCATGCGCCGGTCAGAGTTGTCGTCCAGAAAGTAGCTCGTTCCGGCAATGATACTGTGTCTTCCGAACAGCCAATTTGTTTGCAGGTCGAATCCGCTGGTCTTGGTGTCGGTGACCGTCTCGCTGAACTGGTACAAGCCGGGGAAATATGGCGGTGCGCTCGGTACGGTCAAGATGTTCGTAAAGTTGCGATACTGTGTCTGATAGAACGCCTTTGCGGTCACCAACTGCAGATATTTGTTCACTGCCGCGATGTCGTATCTCGCACTGAAACGATCGCGATTGCTGAACGGGAAGAATCCGTTAAACACGCCAGTCAATCCGGCCACTCCGGTATTGGCTCCGGCCAAGCCCGAAGAACCGACGTTTACGCTCCGCCGCCGCTCGTAATTGACCTTGAATGTGTTCGTGTCGTTGATAAAGAACCTCAGCGTCGCCTGATTGTTGCTGCCATGTGATTGAGAATTAAGGATCTCGCCGCCATCGGTGATCTGAAGGTCGTCCGCCCTCAATCGAGCGATATCCGTCGCGTTCGGCTTTCCGGCAAAGTAGTTATTGAACCGATCGAGTGACTGGCTCAGGCGAAAGGCAAAGAACTTGCCTGAACCGTTGAATTCAAGATTTCCCCGTCTTCCCGTTTCGTTGGAACTGTAGAATGTATTCAACAATCCGCCGAATCGAAATCCCCGCTCGCGCCGCGGCGGAGTGTCGCGGGTAATGATATTGATCGTGCCGGCGAGAGCATCGGTACCGTACAGCACCGATCCGCTGCCGCGAATGACCTCCACTGATTCGATCTGCGACGTCTCGACCAAACCCGGCTCAATACCGGACTGGGCTGAAGTACGGCTATTATTCAGGCGTTCTCCGTCAACGAGGATCAATACTCGGTTACTCTCAAGACCGCGGATACGCGGTCGCACCTGAAATGCCCCTTCGTTTGTCGTTGACGTTCCGGGCAGCCCGCGAAAGAGGTCTCCGACCGTGTTGATGTTCTTTCGCACGATCGCCTCGCGGTCGATCACCGATAGCGGCACGGCAGTATCTACCGAGGCGATCTCGGCTCGTGCCGCTGTAACATTGACCTCGGCGGCGATCTCGGCCGGATCGAGCGTCAGGACGATCTCTCGATCCGCAGCTGTTAATGGCCGAACAAAACGCCCAAATCCCGGCGAAGTTACGATCAGTTCATAATTTGCAGCATCATTCGTTAGGTCAAACGTGAATTGGCCCTCGGCGTTGGTCGAGATAACGCGTTCGGTGCCCTTTGACTTGTCCCTAAGCGTAACGGTCGCTCCCGCAACCGCAGCCTTCGCCGTATCCTCGACCCGGCCTTCGATCGTGGAATTAACATTCTGGGCAACGGCAACGCCGGCCAATATGAGTAACGCAATAAATATTGCAGAGATAAATGACTTTGACATATAGATAGCTCCCGATATTTGCTCCGCTAAGCTGCTCTGCAATGTGCGGCAGTGCTTTTCGGATATATTGTTGGCGGTATTAGGGGCTCTCGATGACCGAGGTGGTTTATTTGACCCGAGATTTGAAAGCGCCGATCCCATCAACTTTGTCAGAACCCTTTTTGAACTATGATGTTCGAGTTGAGTTCGCCCATCTAGTGGCAATGGCCGTGCCGTTGCCCATATGCGGTGTTTTGTCAGGGATCCGCGGGAAAACTGCGGGAAACTTCGCGTTGACGTCACGGCCGGTGCGAGATTTTTCTGCCAATACGGAGCCGATCCGTTTGATAATTGCCGCAGACGCACGAGCGCGAAAATGCCGCCCGGATAAGGACGGCATTTGATCTATTCGATACTGGCGACCGAGCCTATCGCTTGCTTCGCGGCTGTTTTGAATCGGTCAGTATCACATAGTCGCCGATGCCGGTGTGCTTGGCCTTGTCAAAGGTCTTAAAGTCGTCCTCGTACCTGACCGTGACAACGATCGCCTTTGTCTTCGGCCGGTACCTCAACAGATGTTCGATCGTGCCAAGGCGGCTCTCGGTGTGAAATGCTCCGACAAGGTGGACGACCAACGCCCGCTTGTTGTCCTTCAGGTACCGCGCGACCGAATTGGACATCGTTGCATCCCAGAGCGATTGCGAAGCCAGGATCTTGTCGATGCCCATCTGGGCCTCGGGGCTCGGGCCCATCAGCGCCTTGAACTTTTTGGCGTACGTCTCGGAAGGCTCACCGTAGGGCAGCGGAGCCAGCCACTTCTTGGCTGCTTTCGACAGGCCGTTCAGGGCGTCGCGGCCGTTGCGAGAGACCATATTGACGTAGCGGCGCGGAGCATTGGCGGCGACGATGTCGAGATTCTTCTCCTTTGCGAGCTCGAATAGCGGTTTATAGTCCCACTTGTAATTGCCCCACGGGCGCGAGCTAGCCAAAAACTGTGCCTCGGTGATCAGTCCTTTTCGATATTCATCGACGACGATCTGCACATCCCGCTCGAACATCTCCAGCGACAGCGCGACCTTGCGCTCGGCCACGTATTTTGCGACCACGCGACGAAATATCTCAGCCTGGATAGCATGCCCGACGGCATCGTCGTGTTGTTCGCCGAGAAATATCGCATCGTTTGCTCCGGCCGCAGCGACGATCTGATCGATGGTCACCGGATCGCCCTTGGCGTCAAAAGCCCGAAACTGCCCTTCGTCGTACTTGATCTGTCCGGCCACCACACCGGCCGCGACGGCCAGCATAACAATAGTGAATAATACTGCTCTCATCGTAATAAATGCTCCAAAATAACTCATTTTCCGCAGACCAACATCGCCGCCAGCAGCGGCAATGTCAGCTCGTGATGGCCGGTCACGGCATAGCCACGGCCCGCACCGTTTGCTGTCGGACGCCTGACGACATTGACCGTCGGCCGGTAGTGCTGAATAAAATCAAAATTCGCGGTCGTGATGTCGTTCAGGCCGTAGCCGAGATTTCGTACCACGGTGACCGCCTTCAAAAAGATCTCCGGCATCGTCACTGCCGAGCCGAAGTTGATATAAACACCGCCGCCGTCCATCGCCCGCACCAGCGAACAAAACAAACGAAAATCGAGGTGCGACGCCGCCCCCAAAGCCGCACCGTCGCATGACGCGTGAAAATGGCCGATGTCCGCCCCGATCGTGAGGTGCGCCGTAAACGGCACGCGAGCCGAGTAAGCCTTGCAAAGCAGCGAGATCGCAGCGTTTGCAGGTGAACAAGCGGCTAGTTCCCTGCCCATCGCCTCGCCGAGCCCGATGGTGTCGGCCGCGGCCCGCTTGGCCGCCGTGTTGAGGATCTCGCCCGTTTCCCTTGCGGCACCAAAGTCACCGCTGCCGAGCGTTGCATCGACGTCCTCACTGGTAAAGCCGACAAGGGCCATCTCGGTATC
>JAIBCA010000171.1 GCA_019694345.1 Pyrinomonadaceae bacterium
GTTCCCCACTCATCGGGGATATTCTCGATCCGCCGGTATTCGATGGCGCGTTTGCCGTTCCAGCTGCTGAAGACGGCGCCGATGCCGCCCCAAAGCTGCTTTTCCGGATCGTCGGGAAACTCGGAACCGAGCACCTTCTTGATCGTCTTTTTGTAATCGGCGACCAGCTTTTTGAGGTCGGCTGCGGTCAGGTCGGTGTCGAAGGAATAGCCGTTTTGATGTTTGACGTGGTCGAGCTTTTCGTCGAGCAGCTTGCGGATGCCCTTGCCGCCTTTCGGCTCGATGCCGGCGGCCTTTTCCATCACCACATCGGCGTACATCATGATCAGCCGGCGATACGCGTCATAGGCGAACCGCTCATCGCCGCTCTGGGCGATCAGCCCGCCGATGGTGTGTTCGGTCAGTCCGATATTAAGGACGGTCTCCATCATTCCGGGCATCGAGCGCCGGGCGCCGGAGCGGACCGAAACGAGAAGAGGGTCTTTCACATCGCCGAATTTGCGGCCGGCAAGCTTTTCCATTTTTCGGACCGCTTTTTCGACCTCGTCCATGAGAGATACCGGGTATCTCTTGCCATTTTCATAAAAGTGCGTGCAAACCTCGGTGGTAATGGTAAATCCGGGCGGTACCGGGAGTTGGAGATCAGGATGGCCGGCCATTTCGGCCAGGTTCGCACCTTTTCCGCCGAGAAGGTTCTTCATCGATTCGTTGCCTTCTGCCTTGCCGCCGCCAAAGAAATATACGAATTTTTGATTTTTATTAGGTTTTGCCATAGGTCAAATATAGAGTGCTATTCGAATTTTAGCGATACGCTGCGGGTGAGAATATGACGAATGTCACAATTTTAGCTATCGCGGCAGGCATCCGGAACCGCCCGGCGAACGAATGACATCCTTCGACAAAAAGGGTAACGTCGATAGACATTTATGGCCGAACATATTTTGGAACGCGAATTGACACTTGGTCTGCCAAGGCAAGAAGCATTTGCCTTTTTTGCAGATGCCGGCAACCTCGAGCGGATCACGCCGCCTGAGCTGAATTTTCACATAATCACTCCGCAGCCGATCGATATCCGACAGGGCACTCTGATCGACTACAAACTGCGGATGCGCGGGATCCCGATGGGATGGCGCACCGAGATCTCGGTATGGGAGCCGCCCTATCGGTTCGTCGATCAGCAGTTAAAAGGGCCATATTATCAGTGGATACATACGCACACCTTCACCGAGATAACTCCGAATGAGACTCTGATCCGTGACGAAGTGCGTTACCGCCTGCCGCTCGAACCGCTTGGTGACGTGATACATTTCCTGATCAGAAGTGAACTCGACCATATCTTCGACTTTCGGCAAAAGGCGGTCGCCGAGATACTTGGTAAAAAAATGGGCTAGCGCTTCCGATATTCCGTTCTCAGCCTGCTAAGATTGTTTACAGGTAAGGAGTTCAATACAGGTTGTGCAGAAAATTCTGATCGTCGAGGACGAACAACATTTGGCTGACGGTTTACGTTTCAACCTCGAGGCTGAGGGATTCGCGGTCGAAATAGCGGTGAATGGCGAGATAGCCCTCGAGCGTCTGACCGCCGACGCGTACGACGCCGTCGTGCTGGATGTCATGATGCCGAAGATGGACGGATTTGAGGTCGCCCGCACCATGCGAGAGCGGGCGGACTACACGCCGATATTGATGTTGACGGCCCGCGGCCGGCCTGAGGACGTACTTATCGGATTTGAGGCCGGAACGGACGATTATTTGGCAAAGCCGTTCGATCTGGAGATATTTCTGGCCAGGTTAAGGGGACTCTTGCGGCGCAGCCAATGGTTGGCGAGCGATGGTCGTAAACCCTCGGTCGAGGCGGTGATAAATGTCAATGGCCGCACGATCGATCTCGAAAATCTTGAGCTGCGAAACGGCAGCGAACTGGTCCGCCTTACATTGATGGAGGCCAAACTGCTCCGCTATCTGATCGAGCACAAGGGCCGGGCAGTCTCGCGCAAGGTCATTCTCGAAGAGGTGTGGGAACTGCAGGAAGACACCGACACGCGGGCCATCGACAATTTTATCGTCCGGCTGCGCAGACATCTCGAGGACCAGCCGAACGAGCCGAAGATAGTACAGACCGTACGCGGCATCGGTTACAGATTTGTCGCCGATGCCGCTGACTGAACCCGCTAACGGACGTAGGCGTTCGGTGTCGGAACGTCGCCCGCGACGCCCCAAGTGAAATACAATCCGCCGCCGTCCGAACTCTTACGGACATACCAGGTGGCGTCGGACGGACGCCAAACGGCAAAATCATACCGGCCGTCGCCCTCGTAATCACCGATCACCGGCACATCGCCGCTGATTCCCCAGGCCACCGCCATAAAATCGTCATTCGAGCTTTTCAGGACGTACCAGACACTGGTCGAGGTCCTGAAAACGGCGATGTCCGCTTTGCCATCGCCATCGTAATCACCGGCCGCGGTCTTGTCGCCTGCCATTCCGAACTGACGTATGTAGAACTGGCTGTCAGAGCTCCGCCATACGTACCAAACGCCGGTTGACGGACGAAATATCGCAACGTCGTCCTTTCCGTCGCCGTCGAAATCAGCCGCCACCGGCCGATCACCGTCCGAGCCGAGCGTGCGGACGCTCAACGCATTGTCCGAGCTCTGACGAATGTACCAGTTACCATCGCTTGGCCGCCAGACCGCGATGTCCGCTTTGCCGTCGCCATCGAAATCGCCCGGGACCGGAATGTCGTTCGCCAAACCGAACTGTGTGAAATAGACCGGCCGATTTAGTCGGTCAATGACGAACCAGAGCCCGTTCTCGGGACGGAAATAGGCAAAATCGGTTAGCCTGTCGCCGTCGTAGTCGGCCGGAACGAGAGTATCGGTCGGCCGGGCAAATTTGAACAGCGCGCCCGAACCGTTCAGCGACGAGACGTACCAGTTCGAATTACTCGGCCGAAAGATCGAAAAATCGGTACGGCGGTCACCGCTGTAGTCAAAGTAGTTGCCCTTAGCGACCTGACAACTGTTGATCAGGATCGAGAGGTCATTTGAGCCAAAGTTGACCGAAACGATATCCGGTTTGCCGTCGGAGTTAAAGTCGGCGACGCGGACGGCGTTGGGATTTTGGCCGACCGTGACATCGTTCGAAGTGACGCGGACGACATTGGTCCCGCTCATCGCGGTCGCGTAGGTCTTGACGCCGCTGCTCAAAAAGTCAGCCGCTGCGATCGAGATCGGGTTTGGTCCGCCGGACGGATTGTTGGACGAGCAAAATGAGAAAGAACCGTTCGCGTTGCCTGTGCAACTCGTGACACTGTCCGAATTATAATTGGCGACGAGCAGATCGGCGATCCCATCGCCGCCGACGTCAGCAAGTTCAACTGCAACCGGGCCGGAACCGGTCGCGATATTCTGACTGAGTACGAAGGTGCCGTTGCCGTTGCCCAGAAATGTCGAGACGCTGTCCGAACCGAAGTTGGCGACGACCACATCCTTGTTGCCGTCAGGGTTAAGATTGGCGGTCGTAACAAAGGAAGGCTGCGTTCGTGTGCGAATCGATGTGCCCGCGGTGAATGCACCCGAGCCGTTGCCGATCAGCACCGAAACGGTCCCCGAAAAAAAGCTGCCGAAGTTTGCGACGATGAGATCCTGTTTCGAATCGTTGTTAAAGTCGGCCGAGGCGATCGAGAGCGGACTGGCCCCGACAAAAAAGCTGGCCGGCGCGCCGAATGTACCGTTGCCATTGCCGAGATAGATCGAGACGGTATTTGAGCCAGAATTGGTAACGGCGAGGTCAAAGTTGTTGTCGGCATTGAACTTGCCGGCGACGATCGCATACGGGCCCGAGCCCGCACTGAGCAGCGTTTGCGGCTGGAGAGTGCCGTTGCCGTTGCCGAGCAGGATCGAAATGTCGTTTGAGACCTGGTTCGTCACGGCCACGTCCGCTTTGCCGTCATTGTTATAGTCAGCCACCGCGACGTTCGTCGGATTGATGCCGACAGGGAAATTGGTCGGGGCAAATGACGCTGCCGAACAACTCGCCGGCGGCAACGTCGGGATCGGGCCGGTGGTGAGGTCGATGCTCCACCCGCCCGCTATCGTGCCTGATGTCGTTGTCGATGACGATATAACGAACAGCCGCCATTCGCCATTCGGGCTGAAACCGTTAAAAACGTTCAGTCCGGCACCGTTCGAATGGTACGGCGCAAGCGGCGCGGGGCCCGGGAAGTATGAGGTCGTAAATGAGTTGTCGGTCGGCTTAAAACTACCGGACACGATAGGCGTCGGAACGCCGGTCGCCGCCGAATCGTCGAATGTCAGATTGATGTTCGAGACCGCCGTACTGCTGCCTGCGGAGGCCATCAGGACGAGGCTCCGGCCATTTGGGCTGACAAGCAAAAATCTCGACCACTGCGGATTGGTGACACTCAGGCCGGTCAGCGTTACGTTTATGTCCGTCACGCCGCCGGTCTGGCCCGAGACGGTGATCGGCGTACCATACGGCGAAGCCGGCCGGTTGTTATCGTAAACGCCGATAAATGTGTTGTTTGCAAATGCCGCCGGAGCGCCATCGGTCGTGATCGACAGCGACCAGCCCGAGTTGATGCTGCCCGCACTCGAAAGTGCGTCATCGACCACATACAGAGTCCAATTGCCATTCGGGTCGGTGCCGTTAAAGACCGATGCGAAGGTCGCGGCATTCGGCTGGCTGTACGGTCCGGCCGGTGCCGGCGACGGGAAGGTGTCTGCGACGGCATCGCCGCTGGTCGGCTTGTAACTGCCGGATTGCGGATCGCCACTCGACCCAAGGGTGCCGGCCGCGTCATCCGCGAACGTCCATACGCGGTCATCGACATTGACGTTCCCGTACGCATCCGACATAAAAATGTACTTCGCCCCGGTCGGGCCGACCAGCAGTACGTCGAGATCGTTCATACGCTGATGGCTGACGCCGCTGAGCGTGACGGCCACCCGCGTGATCGTGCCGGTCATGCCGGCGACCGCGATCTGCGACGGATATAACGAGGCCGTCGTCGGTGCCGTTTGCGACGGAACCGCGTTGATCGTCACGCTTGTGTTGCTTGAGAATACGGTGTTTGGCGTGACCGGCCGGATCTGTGCCGGCGCTGCGGCCGTGAGCGAAAACACAATAAAGAGAACCTGTAAAGACGCCAGAAAGGAACGACCGTAGCGATCAAACATAAGAACCTCCGGGATATTGACCAATAACTGAACAGTACCACCAATGGTGTGGGCAATCAACGGGCTTCGGAGTGCGACCGGCGGCCAACGACCTTTACTGCGCCCCGCCATTTTTCGTGCAGTTCGAACCGCCATATTTCGACCTCAGGGTCGATCGCCGCCGCAAAGAGGTCGAGGTCGCGGTGAAAGCTCAGTGCCGGAGCCGCCAGATAGACGAGCGACGGCCGGTCAATGATCTCGCGTCCGCCGAAAAGGTCTGCTTCGGCCAGTATTCCCCGGCGACGCTGAAGTTCGATCTTGCGCCAATAGTCAGCCGCCTGAAATATCATCTCGCGGTCAGGTTTGGTCTTGAGTTCGATTATTACCAGTCGTCCGTCCCGGCGAAGTGCGAGCAGGTCGATCTTGTCGTTTGACGACCGAAACTGATTGTAGATCGGGGCGAGGATCAGGTTGTCGTCGAGAAGTTTGACGTTGCGGCGAAGTATAGACTCGAGCCACGCCTCGGGGGCGGCTCGGTAGAGTTCGTGTCGGCGGTTGGGCGGCGAATCCGAACGGTGGAGTTCGAGTTCGGCGACGAGCGATGATAGCTGGCCGGTATTTTCATCGGTCAGCAGCGTTCGCCTGCGGCCGATGCCGAACCACGCGCGTTCGCGTCCGAGGACGGTCCGCACGCGCGCGAACGGCAACCCGTGAAACCGCAGCGTCTCACCCTGTTTCGAATAGACGATGTCGATATTGTCCGGTGATAGCTCGATGATCGCGGTGGCCGTTTTGCCGGGCCTCGGATCGGATGGCAGAACGAGCTTCTTTGGCTTTTCACGCCACAAGTCGCGGATGGGGCGTTTCGGCAGTTCGACGGGAAGCGGCGGATCCGCCTTGCGTGACACTTCGACGATCGAGATCACACTTTTCCAGCGGCCGGTGAAAAGCGCGAGCAGCTTTTGCAGATCTCGGGCGGGTCGGCGTTCGGCGACGATCCATATATCGAGGATCGGTTTCTTTTTTCGAGTGCAGAGCTTTTCGAACCAGATGATGGCGGCCGCGGCCATCGTTTCGGCATTGAGCTTGCCTGTCACGTCGGCCATCGCGGCAAAATACTTTCCGTCGCGGGCAAACGTGATCTGGGCGATACGGCCGTTGTCCGCGTTGAGTGCGATGCGTTCGAGCCGCGTGCCGTAGTAACTCTCGGCGATCATGCGGCCGATCTCATTGGCCTTTTGCAGCCTGGCGAGCTCGATCTCAGCCGAAAGTTCGGCCGCCGGCGTTCGCGGAATGAGCCGGATCACCTCGCGATCCCGGCCAAATGCACCGGCAACGTCAAGCTTGATCTCGCCGCCGTCCAAAGTGAAACCGTTCAGCCGCCAGGAGTGAAATCCCGTGTCGTCCGGAAAGCCAAACAGCGTTTTGTCGTCGAGTACCTCGATATCGAGTTCGCCGCTGTTCAACGGAAACGAACGGCCGCCCTCGCGGACCAGCAGCCACTCGAAATGACCGTCGATCAGCGTGCGTAGTTCGCCAGTTTCTACCATTGGTGATTTTCGCTGAAATATTTGATCATCGCCGCCGCCCAGTCGTCGTAACCCTGTTCGGACGGGTGAATGCCGTCGGCGAAAAAGCCCTCGAGCCGCACCTCGACCGGCTGCGGGTAATAGAAGACACGCTCCATATCGCGAGTAAATTCCTTGATATTTGCGTCGTGCATCTGCGAGAGTTCCCACAGGAGCTGCTTGGACGGCGGCGGGATCGCATCGGTGTACTTGATCATCGGGCAGTTCGAGATAAAGATCACCGCCATCGGGTGCCGGTCACGCATGATGCCGATCAGCTCGGTCATATCGGCACGCCAACGACGCGGGCTCGATAGTTTCATCACGTCGTTTCCGCCGATGCCGAGCAAAATGTAGTCGAACGGCTTGTCAGGCATATGCGGGACGAGTTCGTCGATAGTGCGGCGGGCTGTTACGCCGTTCCTGCCGAGAACGTCCCACTCGACAGGGCGGCCGATGTGGCTGCTCAGATGTCTGGCAAACCGTCCCGCCAAAGCGAGTTCGTGCGTGCGTGCCCCGAGGCCGGCGACCGTAGATTCACCAATGACGTAGAGCCTCGCCGGGTCATCGCCCTCGCCTGCGACGCCCGTTTTAGGGCCCGCGGCGTCGGGCAGCACGCCGACCTTCCAACGCGTGATCGCCCCCTGCAGGAAGAGGAACGGCGCGATCGGGGCGATCATCGCTGCTCCGATCAGGAACCTCGTCTGCAGACGTCTAAGGCTGGTCTCGTCCTTGTCCATTGGTTTCGTTATGTTAGAATTTAAATACTCTAATGCAATTGTCAAATCTACCAAAAACACTGCTTATTCTGGCACTCTCGGCCGTGATCTTTCAGGCCTGCGGAGGCACCAAACCGGCTGATAAGGCCTCGGGCCCGCCGGCTGACGCTCAACGCACCGAACCGCCGTATGCCAACGCCGAACCCGGAAAATATCAGACCGAGATCGTCGTGACGACCGGCAGCGTCGTCGAGAAGTTCATGGCCGTTCGCAGCGGCGGTAAATGGCGTGTGGACACGGCTTACGGTGACCCGAAACAGGTCACGACGCTCCGCACCGACAAAGACTATGTTATGTCGATCGCGGCAAAAACTTACTCGAACTACCAATCCGGACACGGCTATGACGAACGGGCGAGAATGGTCGAGGACATCACCCGCGGGATGATCAACAGCCGTACCAATGCCGTATTTGAAAAGCTGGGCACCGAGGGCGGCGTGACCAAATACCGCAAATGGGGCGAGTCCGGCAAGGACCTCGTGTCGATAGTCAGCTTTGACGAAAAGGCGGGCATCCCGGTCAAGATGGAGGTCTTTAAGAGTACCCCCGGGACCGGACCGGCGGACGTTACGGTGCAGCTGGTAAACTTTAAGGCCGAACCCGACGAGACGCTGCTCGCGATCCCGAAAGATTTCAAAGAGGTCCCGATCGAGGATATGAAAAAGGTCCTCGTCGCAGCACCGTAACCTATGAGCGAAAACTCAAAGCGAACCGAGATCACGCCCGAACAGCGTGCCTTTGCCGAGCACGCGCTGCATAACCTTTCGTTCTCGAAATTGATCGGAATGCGGCTCGTCGATCTGCAGCCCGACGTTGCGGTGATAAGCATAGAGATGCGCGACGACCTGCGGCAGCCGAGCGGCGTTCTTCATGGCGGCGTGACGGCGACCCTGATCGATACGGCAATGGCATTTGCCGTCCGCACACGGCTCGGCGTTACTGAGGCGACCGCGACGATCGACCTGACTGTACACTATCTGCGGCCGCACCTGAGCGGGACATTCACCTGCACGGCAAAGGTCGTGCGTGCCGGTAAACGCATATTTACCGTCTCGGCCGAGGTACATAACGAAGATGGCAAGCTCATTGCAACCGGCCTGTCGACGTATACCAGAGTCTGAATGATCGTTAGGATCGAGGGGCTCATTGGGCTTCGCAAATGGAACAGCTACGCAAATTCGCACGATATTTCAAGCCATATAAATGGATGATCCTTGCCGGGATCTTTTTCATTTTGTGCTCGATGTCGTTCGGGCTGTTCGTGCCGTACATGGTCGGCCAGGCGATCGACGACCTGAGGGTGGGCGTGACCCGCGAAAAGATCATTTTCTATCCGCTCGTCATTCTCGGCATCAATATCGCGAGCGGCATATTCCTGTTTTTGCAGCGGCGCGTGCTTATCAATACATCGCGGCATATCGAGTTTGATATGCGGCAGGATTTTTACGCCGCACTCGTCGGGCAGTCGCTCGGGTATTTTCAGAACAACCGCGTCGGCGACCTGATGGCGCGTGCGACCAATGACCTCGCCGCGGTCAGGCAGATCGTCGGGCCGATGATCCTTTACAGCTTTCAGGCGATATTTGCCCTCGCGATCTCGCTGCCGATAATGCTCAATATCTCGGTCAAACTGACGCTGCTGCTGCTGATCCCGATGCCGCTCGTCAGCCTGACGGTCAAGTATCTCGGCGACCAGATCCATCGCCGATTTGAGAAGATACAAGGCTTTTTCTCGGACATCACCGCCCGTGCGCAAGAGAATCTGACCGGTGTCCGTGTCATTCGGGCCTACGCCCAGGAGGACGCCGAGATCGAAAAGTTTCAGGAACTCAACCGCGAGTATGCACATCGTAATCTGCAGCTCGTCAAGTATTCGGCGGCGATGCGGCCTCTGCTGTTCTTTTTCATCGGTCTCGGGTTCGTCATCATTGTTGCGGTCGGCGTGCCGATGGCCGTGAGGGGCGAGATTACGGCGGGTGACTTTACGGCATTCATGCTCTACCTGCAGCGGATGATATGGTATCTGATCGCGCTCGGGTACGTTGTCAATCTCTATCAACGCGGGACTGCCAGCCTCAAGCGCTTTAACGAGATACTTGAGGCCGAACCGTCGATCACCGATGAGCCCGGCGTCACCGAAAAGCCGCCCATCCGCGGATCGATCGAATTTCGCGGCCTCAACTTTGCCTACAACGGCAAACCGGTCCTGCAGGACATTGATCTCGAGATCGAGTCCGGCAAGACTGTCGCTCTCGTCGGCCGTACCGGCAGCGGCAAATCTACGCTTGTCAGCCTTATCCCGAGGCTGATCGAAGCCCCCGGGGACATGGTGCTCGTCGATGGCGTCCCGGTTCGCCAATACCCCCTCGCGCAATTGCGGAGCTCGATCGGATTTGTGCCGCAAGAGACATTTTTGTTCAGCGACACGCTGGCGGCGAATATTGCGTTTGGCGTTGATCCCGAAAAACCGGCCTCCGAAGCTGATCGGGCCATGACCGTCGAAAAAGCCGCGGCTGTCGCCGGGCTTGCCGATGATGTCGAGGAATTTCCGGGCAAGTACGAGCAACTCGTCGGCGAACGCGGCATCACGCTCTCCGGCGGACAAAAGCAACGAACGGCGATCGCCCGTGCCGTGATGCGCGAGCCGCGTATTTTGATACTCGACGATTCGCTGTCGGCGGTCGACACCTACACTGAAGAAAAGATCCTGCACCACTTGCGCGACGTCCGTTCGGGACGAACGACGTTGATCGTTTCGCATCGCATTTCTACCATTCGCGATGCCGACCTGATCTGTGTCCTCGATCATGGCCGCATCATCGAACGCGGAACCCACGACCAGCTCATCGCCCTCGGCGGTGAGTACGCCGACCTTTACGAGCGGCAGCTGCTCGAAGATGAACTTGAAGCTACGGAATAAAAATTTTCCGCAAAAGAAACCTTTTGCCGGTTTCAGGTATCCAACCAGACAAAAGGCCGCGGCCCTTTCCTGAATTAAAAAACTGACCATTTTGAGGAGTTGTTATGCGCAAAGTTGTATTTTTGCTTGTGGTATTGGTGTGTTCGGCGGTCGCGGCCCTCGGACAACAGGCGACGGAAGGCAGTCTTTTTGCCGCCGGAAAAAAGGGAAACGACCTCGGGGCGTGTCCACTTAAAACGACTGCGGTCAAAACGGACGTGAGCGGATTTCTGGCCCGCGTCAACGTTCGACAAGAGTTTCAAAACTCGTTTTCCGAGCCGATCGAGGCCGTCTACGTTTTTCCGCTCTCGCAGAACGGAGCGGTTGACCGGATGACGATGACGGTCGGCTCACGCGTCATTCGCGGCAGGATAATGAAGCGCGAGGATGCGCGAAAAACCTACGAAACGGCCAAAAGCGAGGGCAAGACCGCGAGCCTGCTCGACCAGGAACGCGTCAATATCTTCACCCAGTCCGTCGCCAACATCATGCCCGGCGAGACCGTCGTGGTCGAGATCAGCTACATCGAAACGCTGAAATACGAGGACGGCGCATACGAGTTTGTATTCCCAATGACGATCGGCCCGCGGTACATACCCGGCGGCGTCAAGGACGCGGCAAAAATTGCTCCGCCGATCGCCGAAACGCGAAACGGCAGCGACATTTCGATCGAGGTCAACCTCAACGCGGGCGTGCCCGTCGAGGACATCCGTTCGACGTCGCACGCGATCGACCGGAACGACCTTTCGCCGAATGCTTCGCGGGTGGTGCTGCGCGGCGAAAAGACCATTCCAAACAAGGATTTTATCCTGCGTTACGATGTGACCGGCAAACGGATCGAGGACGCATTGCTCACGCACCGCGACGAACGCGGCGGATTTTTCACGCTCATTCTGCAGCCGCCCGATATGCCGGCGGCCGAGGACCGGACGCCCAAGGAGATTGTCTTTGTGCTCGATACGAGCGGATCGATGGAGGGCTTTCCGATCGAAAAGGCCAAGGAGGCAATGAAACTGTCGCTCGACGGCCTGTACCCCGAGGATACGTTCAATATCATCACTTTTGCGGGCGACACCTCGATATTATTTGAAAAGCCCGTTCCGGCGACACGGGCAAATCTGGATGCGGCCCAGGCGTTCCTGGCTGAACGCCGCGGCTACGGCGGCACCGAGATGATGAAGGCGATCAAGGCATCGCTCGATCCTTCAGATGCGTCCGATCATCTGCGGATCGTCTGCTTTATGACCGACGGCATGGTCGGCAACGAGGACGAGATCATCGCCGAGGTACAGCGGCACCCGAACGCTCGTGTTTTCAGTTTTGGCATCGGCAGCTCGGTCAACCGTCTGCTGCTCGATAAGATCGCGGCGGAGGGCAAGGGCGAAGCGGCGTACGTCGCCCTCGAGGACGACGGGTCAAAGGCGGCAAGGAAATTCTACGAGCGTGTGCGTTCGCCGCTGTTGACCGATCTTGCGATCGATTGGAACGGCTTGCCGGTCGCGGATGTGTATCCGGCAAAGCTGACCGACCTTTTTACCGCAACACCGGTCACGCTTTACGGCCGCTATACCAAGGCGGCGAGCGGCGTCATCAAGCTCAAGGGCAAGGTTGCGGGCCAGCCGTACGAACGCACGATCAACATCGACCTGCCCGAATCGGCCCCCGCCAACGACTCGCTCGCTACGCTCTGGGCACGCACTCGGGTCGATGAACTTTCGATGGGCCGCCTCAACGCAAACCCGAAGCTTGGCGAAGATATGGACAAACAGATCCTCGGCCTCGGGCTCGAATTTGGGATAATGACCAAATTTACTTCATTTGTAGCGGTCGAGGACCGCGTTGCCAACCCGAACGGCGCTCCGGCCACGGTCGAGGTCCCGAACGTTCTGCCCGAGGGAATGGACCCGAAGAATGCCGACACGCCCTTCCGCCGGCTCGAGGTGATGTCTTCGCTTCAGCGTCCGCCGGCAGTTACATTCGGGAACGGTTCAGGTTCCGGCCCGGGTTCCGGAAGCGGCTTGACCTCCGCCACTGCTGTCACCGTCAGCTCATCCGCCAGTCAGGTCGTAAATGTGACGGCGACGACGGTTGATGTCACGTCCGACGACGAGCCGGTTTCGACCAGCGGCACACGGGTCGCGAGCAATATCACGACGCAGCAGATCCAGAACTTGCCGATGCAGGGGCGAAACTTCACGAGCCTGCTGACACTGACCCCCGGACTCACTTCATCCGGAGCCCCCGGGTTCAGCGTCGATGGTTCTAGCGGAGCTGAGAACGTGTTCGTCATCGACGGTTCTGAGGTCACCAATTTTCGTACAGGTACTCTCAATAAGAATAACGGTACGCCGCTCACCGGCCGGACAGTTCTGGTCGTCCAGCCGACGTTGTCCAAAGAGACGGTTGCCGCCAAGGCCCGCGGCAAGGTCGATGTTGAGATCAGGATCGATCGCGATGGTGCGGTGACGTCCGCCACGGCGGTTCGCGGTGACAAACGACTCCGTGATGCGGCCGTAACGGCGGCAAAGCTGACGCGATTTGGCCCGACGGTCATCGACGGTTTTGCCGTACGCATGACCGGTACCATTACCTACGATTTCAAAGAGGGCGGGGCGGCCGAGATATTTCTCAAAAAAATGAAGGCCGAACCGCTCAGTGACGAGGACAAGCGGGCAGCAGCGTTGGCCTCGAAGATGCATTTCTGGGTCTATGACCTTGCGATGCGTTTGGAAAAGGCGTCGGGCGAGCCGACCGCCAATGAAGCGAGGTTTGTGCGTGACGGAAATGCCGACGTCCGCGTCGAGCTCAACTCCAGGACGGCCGCGGTCGTTTCGTCGCTTAGGTCAGCCGGCCTTGAGGTCACCGGCGAAACCGGCAAGTCCGCAGTTACAGGCCGCATCTCGGTCGCCCGACTCGCGTCGCTGGCCGCGATCGAGGCGGTCACACTGATCCTGCCGGCGTCAAAATAGCCGACGGCCGGTAATCAAAAAGGCCGCTCCGATCTCTCGGGGCGGCCCTTTTTATTTGTTGAACTAAATACTACTGAGCTGAAAAGATCTGAACGCCGCGGCGTCCGAACTTGCGGGCCTCAGAGCAGCTAGGAACCCAGATGTCGATCTTCTTACCCTTGATCGCACCGCCGGTGTCGGAAACGAGGTATGTTCCGCTCCACGGCCCGGCACTGATGGTAACACGCGATCCGAGCTTCAAAAATCTTGGGTCGGCAGCGATGATGCCGCGGCGAACGCCGTGTCCCATTGCTGTTTTTCCCTGCAGGCAGTATGCGGTGGCTGAGAATGTTCCCTTGCTGGCACCGGCACCTGCCGAAGTGACCGATACGGTCTTTTTAACTAACTTTTTACCGTCTTCCTGCTGATTAAATGACTGCTGATCTAAAATTTGGTCTTCTAAAAAAATATTATTATCGATCGAAATTAAACTTTTAATTGTCGGCTTCGAATCAGTCGCTTTAGCGAGTGTTGATTCCGTCGATGCTTGTGCGTAGATAAAGACTACCAACAAACTGAAAAGCGACAGTATCGAGCCTCCTGTAACGAATTTTCTCATTCAGTATTCTCCAAAATTAGCGACTCCGTCTAAACGCAAAAATAGTGTCTGAGATTTGGGTCATCAGCCACTATTCGCACTTAACGAAGACTGTTTCGGCGGACTTATTCCCGCCTGTTTTCGTATCACAAGGATCGAAACATATTGAGAGAATAGCGCTTTTGACGCATCATGTCCACCACGCCAAAAACCGCAAGCCCTTATGTTATATGCAATTGCTGAAATACAAGGCGCTTACGCCCGTCAAAAATTTTTGTTTTAGATGGACTTATTGCCCGGTTTTCGCGTATATTCCTAGTCTGAAAGGGTTGCGATCGAGCCTCGCAGCTCAGAGGATATCTTATGGATGACAGACGTCGCGGCAGCCGGCACATGATCTCATTTCCGGTTCGTGTGCGGTGGAAAAATTCGGAAGGAAAAGAGGTCATCCAGGACGGCCTGACCGAAAACGTCGGTCCGCAGGGAACGCTCGTCTATCTTCCGCGAAATCTCCCGCTGGTCGGCGGAAAGGTCAGCCTGACCGTGACCGAGAATCCCGACGACGAGGTGTCGGTGACGGCACAGGTCATACGGCTTGAGCGAAATGCCGCCCATCCGCAGGTCGCCCTGCAGCTCACCGACGGATTGCGTATCTGGAAAAAGAAAGTGTGGGAATATGCCGGTTCGATCATCGCCGCGCAGCAGCCCGATCCGCTCGACGAGTGGTAATATTCGACAAATATGAAAGTACTAGTGCTCGGCGCCGGACGAATGGGACACGGCGCCGTTTTTGATCTCATACACAATTCGCCGGGCGTCGAGAGCGTGACAGTCGCCGATTTTGACCTCAAAAAGGCCGAGGCCGTTGCCGACGCGGTCGATCGTGCACGCGTCGTGCCGCACCACGTCGATGCTTCGAACGAGTCTGACATCGCACGGCTGATGGCCGGGCACGACTCGGTCATATCGTGTGTCAACTATTGGTACAATGTGTCGCTGTCAAGGGCGGCCATCGCGACGGGGGCCAATTTTTGCGACCTCGGCGGCAATAACTACATCGTTGATGAGCAACTCGCCCTCGACGACGAGGCGAGGGCAGCCGGCGTCAACATCATCCCCGATTGCGGCCTCGCCCCCGGAATGGTCTCGATACTGGCGATGCACGGTGCGGCCAAGTTTGACGAGGTGTCGGAGATCCATATTCGCGTCGGCGGCCTGCCGCAAAAGCCCGAGCCGCCGCTCAATTACCAGCTCGTATTCTCGGTCGAGGGCCTCATCAATGAGTATATCGAGGTCGCACGCGTCATCCGCGACGGCCGGATAACCGAGGTCGAGTCGATGACCGAGCTCGAATCGCTGAGCTTTGACGGCTTTCCGCCGCTCGAGGCGTTTCAGACGTCAGGGGGCACCTCGACGCTGCCTGACACATTTCTCGGCAAGATCAGGGAACTCGATTACAAGACGATACGGTACGCCGGCCATTGCGATAAGTTCAAAACGATGATCGATCTCGGATTGTGTTCGAGCGAGGAGATCACCGCCGATTTTCAGCGGGTCAAACCGCGCAAGGTGTTTGGCGAACTGCTGCAGCGGTACCTGCCGGCCGACGGCCCCGATTACGTGCTGGTACGGCTCGAATTTGTCGGAGCCAAGGACGGAGCGGCAAAAAAACTCCGGTACGATATCGTTGATAAGCAGGACGAGGCGACCGGAATGTCTGCAATGATGCGTACGACCGCTTTCCCCGCGTCGATCATCGCCCAGATGATGGCCCGCGGCGACGTGCTGATGCGTGGCGCAACACCGCAGGAAAAGGCCATCGATCCGGAGAAGTTTGTTGCTGAACTTTCGCGCCGCGAGATCCGGATCAATGATACTTGGCTAGACAGTTAGTGCCGCAATTTATTTCTTGGGCTTCACCAGCCGAAGCTCCCACGTCAGCGTTACCTCGCCGCCTCTGGCGGGGTCGCCGCCATCGCTGATGGTCCCTTTCAGGACATCGGGTGTCTTCGGATTAACGGTCCCCTCGATAATGAACGACGCAGGAGATAATTTGCCTTCGGCCGTCGAGCTGGTCACAGTATCAGGTGACTTTCCGGCACAGTCGGCATTGGTTCGTATGCTCGATCGATCGATCCGATAGGTGATCTCCGGAGCCCCAAGTTCGATCCTGTATTTGCCGCTATTGAGCGGCGGGATATAGACCGGTATCTTTGACCGGCCGGAGCCTTTCTCGTTCTTTTCGTTAGTGATCTCGTTGCTGATCCGCTGCCAATGCGTCGGTGGCGGTACCCGACACCGCATGTTCGCGTTTGACGTGGCTCTGAAAAACTCGCTGGTTTGATACCTTCTGGAAACAAGGGCCTCGGGATTAAGGATGCCCGGCAGCGGCGGGTCAGGGAGGATATCGATCTCGATCACCTCCTCGGACGAGAACCTTTTCAATTCCGTGTTCGTCTGCTCAACGCCCGCCACCACGCCCGTCTTTGTACTCTGCGAAGTGTTAGCCGCGTATCGCCGGCGAGTGATCCTGCCGACCCAAAATTGCCCGCACTTGGCATATGCAAGCCGTGCGTTCTCAAGGGCGGCAGCGGCCGTGCGTTCTTCGGCGTGAGCCGCGGCATTTGCGTCCTCGAGCTTTTCGACCTGCTTTTCGAGTTCCTTTAACTCCTGCTGCAGTGTCTGGTAGTCGGCGCGGAGCCTGGCGACCTTTTCACTGGCCGAACGGACCCGCTCGGGCACCTTCGAACAGTCGGTCAATGGAGCGAGCTTGGGGTCACTTTGCGCTCTGGCGCAGTCTTGGGCAAGAGCCTGAGCCGATTCGAGGTCCAATTCGGCGCGGGTCAGGTCGCCGTACATCTTGCTGAGCTGGCTGTTAATATCCGCCACTCGCCGCTGGGCGTTGGCCATTCGGTCTGCTGCCTGCCGCCAATTAGATTCCGCCTTGGACCACTGATCCTGCGCGGCTTTCAGTTCGTCGAGCAGACGCGAACAATTCGGCTTTTGTCCGTTTATCGATCCGGCGAGTGACAGCACCGCAAGCAGCACCACCGTGTAAAAGAGTGTCGGGAAAGCGATTTGTCTAACGATCGGTGATATCAACATAGAACCTCCGCGCCGACAAGTGATTACCGTACTACCAACTTCCCTCAAGTACCCGTTTTTTGCAGTGATCGTCGTCACATGGTCTGGTTCGGTTTTGGGATGAAAAAGCGGTCACCCGTGTCGAGCGACCGACGAGAAGTATTGAACGGCGTATCTCGCATCAAGTCCGCGGCCGTTCGGGTTCGAAGCGCCCGGCGTGGGCGAGCAAGAATACAATTGTTTATTGTGGGAGACCTCTCGGTAGGTTTGTCGTTATGGGATACGATCGATCCAGACGCGGCCAATGGCCCTTGTCAGGTCATCGCCGGTCTTGTTTGCGGACGAAACCGAAAGACCAAGATCGACCGAGGAGCCGGAAACCGCGTCGAACATCAATGCTCTGACCGTGAGCGGTCGGCCAAGTGCCCATGCATTCGGGACCGATCCCAAAGAACAGATGCGGTGGGCCTGTTCGATCGTGTTCAACTCACATAACGCCCTCAGGCGGTTCGCCGTACTCTCAACGGAATCCAAATGCGGACGATATCTCGCCGCCGTTCGCTCGATGTCAAGCAACCAGTTGCCGGTGATCCCCGTCCGCTCTCCGCCAAACGCCGCCAGTACTGCCAGGCAGTCATAGTGGCCGCAAACGACGATATTCGCGACCTCGAGAATATTTACGCTCGTCTCAAGTGCCGCCATCACGCTAATATCTGTTGGTTGGACGAGGCCGCCGAGATTTCTGTGCGCGAATATAGAAGCCTCATCAACGCCGAGTATCTGTCGGTCCGATACCTTACAATCCGAGCAAACGAGCAGGAAATGACCGACCTCTCGTTTACACGCGTTGATGGCGTCAAATGACAGCCCGGATCGGCTGACCTCAAGTTCTTTTTGCAAAGCGGCTACCTCCTTACCGTCGGACTACTGGCCCTGTCCAAGCGAATACCCCGGCTCGCCGTCGAAAGTGCAGAGCGTTTCGAGTTTGATAAAATCGAGCCCGACAGCATCTACCCTCGAAAGCAGGTCTACGATCTGCGCGGTGCTGACCCTCGTCCCAACGTTGGTCGCGAGGAAGCGGCACCTCCAATGATCCGTGCAGAACGTTTCGGGCATACCGCCCGGAAACACCTTAACGCCGCGATTCGTGATCATCTGCAGCTTTAGCCCGCAGCTGTTGACCGCTTGGAGGATGTGCCCGAGATCGTCGGGCGTGCCTCCGCTCCACTCAAGAAAGATGTCCACGCCTATCGTCTCCTTGCGGATCGACCGTCCGTCCGTCGAGGGAGTATAGACTGTCGATATCGACTCGCCTGAATCGGGATATTCCGCGGATCTCAACTTTTCCGGCGAACGGCCAAGACGCTCGATAACGGCGGCGGCAAATTCGCCGGTGCCGACGGATCGCGAACTGATACCTTCCTTATAAATGTCAGGTGTGTGAATGCCGTCCTCGATCGTGCGGAGCCAGGCGTTGTGGACAGTCTCGGCGACGCGCGGCTGGCCGATGTGCACGAGCATCATTATCGCGCCGTGCAGAAGACCCGACGGGTTTGCGATGTTGCGTCCCGCTATGTCGGGTGCCGAACCGTGGATCGCCTCGAACATCGCGACGTGTTCACCGATGTTCGCCGAACCCGCGAGCCCGACCGATCCGGTGATCTGAGCGGCAACGTCCGAGAGTATATCGCCGTACAGATTGGGCATTACCACGACGTCAAATTTCTCCGGCGTGTCAGCCAGTTTGGCCGCACCGATATCGACGATCCAGTGCTCATTCTCGATCTGCGGATACTCGGCCGCGATCTCGTCGAAGACCTTATGAAAAAGACCGTCGGTCATTTTCATGATGTTGTCCTTGGTAAAGCAGGTCACCTTTTTCCGGTTGTGCTGACGGGCATATTCAAAGGCGTATCGGACGATCTTTTCACAGCCGGGGCGTGTTATGAGCTTGAGGCACTGATAGACCTGGCGTGTTTGACGATGCTCGATGCCGGCATAGAGGTCCTCCTCGTTCTCGCGAACGATAACCATGTCCATTATCGGATGCTTGGTGTCGACAAATGGGTGATATGAAACGCACGGCCGGACGTTGGCGTAAAGGCCGAGCGTCTTGCGAACGGTCACGTTCAGCGACTTAAATCCGCCGCCTTGAGGGGTCGTGATCGGGGCTTTGAGAAATACCTTTGTTCTGCGCAGCGAGTCCCATGCCTCGGTTGCTATACCGGACGTGTTGCCTGCGAGGTATACGCGTTCGCCGATGTCGATGTATTCGATATCGAGACGAGCGCCCGCAGCGTCCAGGATCCGCAGCGTGGCGTCCATTATTTCCGGCCCGATACCGTCGCCGCGGGCCACCGTTATTTTTGTATTAAGTTCGTTCATTGCAGGTTCTCCAATATAAATTCCGGAAAACCTGCATCCGATCAGCGGCTGATCATCACCTCGGTGGCCTTGAACAGTGCGTGGACCTGCATACCCGGCCTGAGCCTCATCTCCTCACATCCGCGTTTGGTGATGATCGACAAGATCTGCTGACCGCCGACATCGACGGCGACCTCTGCAAACAGGCCCTGAATACTGACGCTCGTCACTGTTCCGGTAAGCCGATTGCGGACGCTGATCGAATCGACCGCCGGGTCCCCAATTACGCTAGCTTCGGTGTGGCCGAGCAGTCGTTCAACTTCGCTCACCGGTATCAAATGATGCCCGCCGGGCGTGCGGATCGAATTGATCTTTCCACTATAGATCCACTGTTTGATCGTCGGATAGCTGATACCGATCTGCTCGGCCGCATCTTTCGGCTTCAGATTTTCCATATACGATTCAATATGCTTTCATACGTTTTGTCAACCACACTACACGATATTATATACGATTTAATGTGAATTGTCCGTCAAAATGTCAACATATCCGATAAAAGTCTCGGACGGATCATGATCGTCTGCGATTTTATACGATTTTGTACAAAAAGAAGAGGCCCCGCAAACGCGGGGCCCGGAATCGGTACTTTGTTGATCTGGGTATTACTGACCCCAGCTCGCCACGAGGCGGGGATTGGCTTTCTTTTTAAGCAGCTTCTGCAATTTAAGTCTCGCTTTGTGCAGCTGCGATTTCGATGTGCCGACCGAGCATCCGAGGATGCGGGCCACCTCTTCGTGTTCGAAGCCCTCGACGTCATGAAGAACAAATACATTCTTGTATCCGGCCGGAAGCTGCTCGATCGCGTTGTCGAGTGCGATCTTGTCAACGATCTGCATCTTCATCGGGTTGCTGGTGCCGGCGACGATCTGGTCGGGCGTTTCGCCTTCCTCGGTCGTCTTTTCAAATTTCACGTTTCGTTTGCGAAAGTGCATCAACACCTGGTTTACCGTCATACGATGGAGCCAGGTCGTAAAGGCGGAATCGCCGCGAAAACTGCCGATCTTGCGATAGAGCTGGATAAACACATCCTGGGTCAGGTCTTCGGCCTCGGAGGCGTTCTGGAGCATTCTGAGACAGATCGAATAGACCCGCCGGTGATGGCGTGTATAGATCTCCTCAAAGGCACCCATGTCGCCCTTGCCGGCCAACTGTGTAAGTTGAAAGTCGGCGGCCGTTCTGAGGTCTCCGACGGCTGAATCCATCGGGAAACTCACGTTGTCTGTTTCGACACCCTGCTCGCTATGAAAAACCGGAAAATTTAATGTATCTGTGGTCATTGTAATTCCCCCCTCGCCGAGTACGTATTCAATTGCCGTGCCAAACCCCGCATCAACGTAATTAAAGTCCGCCAGCTGCCGAAAAAGATACGTCTGGGCCAACAATTACGGACATATTTTCGATTTCGCCCGTCATCATAAAATAGATTCGCAAACCCGCTGATCGACGAGTGCGTCAGATCGTATACGATTTGGTGCGCTCCATCGCACCAATGGCGGCAGGCGGTAAATGCCGGGCTTTAATGCTAGAATCTTA
>JAIBCA010000084.1 GCA_019694345.1 Pyrinomonadaceae bacterium
ATCCAGGTCCAAAACATCCCGGATGCACAGTTGTATGTCTATATCTATCAGGGTACTGATCGTGTCAGCATGACCCGTAATACATATGACAGGCTTTCAAAACGAGCACTCGATTATCTCGTAAAATCCAGAGGCATCGATCCGCGGCGAATTGTCCTGCAAAAGGGCAGCAGCCGAAACAAATCGACATATCAGATCTATATAGTGCCGCCGTCGGCGGTGCCGCCGGTCATCCAATAGTTGGGCATCGGATCGTTCTGATAGGGATGGGCCGTGGGGCTCATCCCTTTTTTCTTTTCATTCTCCGTGAATCGGGCAAGGTAAATTGGTAGAATCTACTGACGCCGATCTTCACGGTTTGTGAGCGCAAGGTCGCCGTTCTCATAATATGTCAGCACCAAATATCGAAACGATCGTCTCTCTTTCAAAGCGTCGCGGTTTTGTGTTTCCTGCGTCGGATATTTACGGAGGTCTGGGCTCGTCCTGGGACTATGGCCCGCTGGGCGTTGAACTTGCTAACAACATCAAGAAAAGCTGGTGGAACTGGGTCGTCTATGTGCGCGATGACGTAGAGGGCGTCGATTCATCCATCATCCAGAATCGGATGGTCTGGAAGTATTCGGGCCATGAGGATACTTTCAGTGATCCTTTGGTAGACTGCCGGGACTGCAACGCCCGTTTGAGGCTCGACAAACTCGAGATCGATCAGGAGGACGGACGGGCGAAATGTTCGAATTGCGATTCGAAGAACCTGACCGATCCCAAAGATTTCAATCTCATGTTCCGCACGACGGTCGGTGCGGCGTCGGCTGACGATGATCCGACGGCACTTGCGTATCTGCGGCCCGAAACCGCGCAGGGCATCTTCATAAATTTCAAGAATGTTCTGGACACGTCACGGCGAAAACTGCCTTTCGGGATCGCCCAGATCGGCAAGGCCTTTCGAAATGAGGTCACACCGGGGAATTTCATCTTCCGCACTCGTGAATTTGAGCAGATGGAGATCGAGTATTTTTGCCGGCCTGACGATGCACCGAGGATCCATCAGGAATGGATCGATGCCTATGACGAATGGCTTGGGACGCTCGGAATCGCGAGCGAGAACGTCAAGCATTACGAGCAGACGAAGCAGGAGCTCGCACACTATTCAGACCGAACGGTGGATTTTCTGTATCGATTTTTCCCGGAACGCGAGGACGAAGAGAAGCAGTTCGACGAACTGTTGGGGATCGCAAACCGTACGGACTATGACCTAAGGGTTCACTCGAAGAAGCCTGAAAGTGCGGATGGCAAGCGCATAAACCCTTATTCGACCGAGGACTTGTCTTATTTCGACCCGCAGACGAATGAGCGGTTCTATCCATACTGCATCGAGCCATCGATCGGGGTGAATCGGACGTTGCTGGCGGTGATGATGGACGCCTATACCGAAAGGACGAATGACAAGGGAGAGGTTCGCGTCATACTAAGGTTGAAACCATCGCTCGCTCCGATCAAGGTTGCAGTGCTGCCGCTCGCGAAGAACAACGACGGTATCGTTTCACTGGCAAAGCGGTTGAAACGTGATCTACAGCCCGCAATGCGGGCCGTTTACGACGACACGGGGGGCATTGGGAAGTTGTACGCCCGACAGGATGAGATCGGCACACCGTTTTGTGTCACTGTCGATCACGAATCACTCGAGGACGATGCCGTTACGGTCCGCGACCGCGACACGTGGGAGCAGGAACGCGTGGCTGTTGATTCGTTAAGAGATTACCTGCAAATGCGCCTTCGGTAGGATCATCAGCGGGTGTGACGATCGCTAAATTGGCATTGCAAGGCGGATCAATAACCTTTCACCGAAATGCGTGGTCTGCGGTGCGATGCCGTTAATTAACTTCGATGAAACTTGATCGCGTAGTTGAGTCAAATTTGCTGCGTTTCGGGATTTCGATGGTGGCGATCCTGCTCGTGACAGCTATTCTCGTCACGCTAGGAACGCATGTTAATCTGATCACCGTGTCGATGTCGCTGTTACTTGTCGTATTGGCCTCGGCGACATTTTTTGGGCGAAATCCGGCCTTGCTCGCATCATTTGTGGCGATGCTGTGCTTTAACTACGTCTTTATCCCACCGATTGGGACGTGGCACATTGCTGATTCTCAGAATCTGTTTGCATGGGCGGCATTCACACTTACTGCAATCATCGCGGGTGAACTTTCGGCCTATGCCCGGCGTCGTGCGCGTGAGGCCGAGCGGCTTTACGAAGAGCTCCAGAAGGCATTTCAGGACGCGACCGAGGCTGCGGCTCTGAAGCAAAGTGAGAAATTGAAATCGGCTTTGCTTGACGCCGTGACCCACGATCTGCGAACGCCATTGACGTCTATTAAAGCGTCCGTTACGACATTGCTGGACAGCGAGGGCGGACACCGGACGATCGAACTCAATAGCGAAGGCCGGGCTGAGTTTCTCGATATCATCAATGAGGAAACAGACCGGCTGAATGGTTTCATCGAGAGCATGGTCCAACTTGCCCGGGTCGAGGCTGGGACAAAAGGGGCATCTGCCGCGTTTTCGAATGTCGAGGAGATCGTCACTATTGCTCTGGAACGAGCCGAGACGATTGCCGCGGAGCACCATTTGACGGTAAATCTGCAGGAAGGGCTGCCGCTGATACGTGTAGATGCACGAGCGATCGCCGAGGTGGTCTATAATCTCATCGAGAATGCCGTCAAATACTCGGCGAGCCAAACGACGATCACGATCACCGCGATTCAGCAGGCAGACAGAGTATTCATTTCGGTGACGGATGAGGGAAAAGGGATCCCGCCCGAAATGCGAGAAAAGGTTTTTGAGAAATTCGTACGCCTCGACACCGGTCATTCCGATGGCCTCGGCCTTGGCTTGGCTATCGCACGGGGGATAGTCGAGGCTCAAGGGGGGCGTATTGAGATCAAAACGGGTGACAACGGAATTGGCACCACGGTAACGTTGATGCTTCAGATCGGAGAATTATGAGCGAACCAAAGCGAGTACTGGTTGTTGATGATGAATCTCAGATCACGCGTGTATTACGCCACAGCTTGACCGCTCATCGTTACGACGTACGAACCGCGGCCGACGGATTGGCGGCACTTGATACGTTTCGCGATTGGCATCCGGATCTCATCATCACTGATCTGCAGATGCCTGAAATGAGCGGGATCGAACTGTGCCGGGAGATTCGCAAGACCTCGAAGTTGCCGATAATCGTGCTGTCCGTGAAAGGTGAGGAGCGGACAAAGGTGGATGCTCTGGACGCAGGCGCCGATGATTATGTGCTTAAGCCGTTCGGGATCGATGAACTTCTGGCCCGAGTCCGGGCGGCATTGCGGCGATCGTCCGATGCTCCTACTGAAACGACCACAAAGCTAGAAGACGGTGATTTTATGATCGATCCGTCGACCCGCACTGTTCTGGTCAACGGCGAATCAGTACATCTCACGCCGACCGAATTCGACCTTTTGGTGTTTCTCTTTCAGAATCGTAATAAGGTCATTACTCACAGAGCGATCCTGACTGCGATCTGGGGCGGTAATTATACCGAACAGACCGAGTATCTGAGGGTTTTTGTTGGTCAGCTTCGAAAAAAGGTCGAAAAAGATCCGTCGCATCCGCGGTACCTACGAACCGAACCATGGGTAGGCTACCGGTTTGACCCGTTCGGTTAGCCGCCGACGTGCACACTTGGACGCAATTCGGGGTCGGGCTCGGCCTGCCTGAGTATCTCGCGCGTGACCGGCGCCGTATCTCCTTCGCCGAATAAGATGTACCGGATCATATATTTGACCGGATTTCCCTCGCTCCAACCGAAATAGACATGCGGTGTCTTTCCGGTCGTATCTCGTAGATGAAGTAGCAAGGCTGCGATGGCGTTTGGCACGGCCGGAGCGTGCGTTCGCAAGATCCTGTATCCGGCCACGTCCACTCCACTTACATACAATTTGCCCGTAAATTCTGAAGCATCGCCGATCTCGATCTCATAAAACAATATCGGATCGCTGGCGGGAATATGGTTATCGACCCGCTTTTCGTGCTCCTTAAAGCGGTATTCAGTAATATCGCCTGTCTCGCGGCGATTTGTGACTATCCGGATCTCTTCTCCATCGAGGTCTTCGATAAATTGTCGAGCGGTTGCGTCGAGTTCGATCTTCTGGACTCGGAGTTCGGTCGTTCGCATTGCACGTGACACGAATGAAGCGACGATTATCGCCAGGATGAAGAGCGACGCGATCTTGATGCCATCAGGGCGTTCGACGATGTTAGTGATCGTGGTGTAGCTGAAAACGAAGGCGATCGCGAGATAGACCCACTTGATCGTCTGCTTTCGCACCCAGGCCGAAATCGTTACGGCGATCGCTGCAGAGGTCATTAGTACCAAAACGCCGGTCGCGTAGGCACCGCCCTGCGCCTCGACGTTTGCTTCGAAAATGAACGTGATCGCAAAACAGATCAACGTAAAGATGATGACAAGCGGCCGCGACGCCCGAGCCCAGTTCGGTGCCATTCCGTATCTTGGCAGATATCGAGGCACAATGTTTAGTAGCCCGGCCATCGCCGAGGCTCCTGCGAACCACAAAATAAGGATGGTGCTGATGTCATAGGCGGTACCGTAGATCTCGCCTAGGTATTCATGCGCCAAAAACGCGAGGGCTCGTCCAGACGCCTTGCCGCCGTGTTCAAATTCCTTTGCCGGGATCAGCACGCTGGTAATAAAACTGCTGCAGATAAGGAAAAAGCTCATTATCAATGCCGATGTCCTGAGCAGCTTTTTAGTCTTTTCGATGCGGTGCGGATTCTCGATCAGCGGCATTACGGCAACACCTGTCTCAAAACCTGACAGGCCGAGTGCAAGCTTGGGAAATACGAGCAGTGAAAGCCCGATGATCATCAAAATGCTCTGAGGCCCACCCGTATTGGTCGTGAAAAGTGCCGTTTGCCAATCGGAAAGCAGCGATGGGTTGACCGACAGCTGATAGATGCCGGTTATGATGACGACCAGATTCAGCAGCAAATAAGCGACAACCAAAAAAACGGCGATGCTTATCGCCTCTTTGAATCCCTTAAGAAAAACAGCTGACAGAACCGCGATCATCAAGACCGTGACCAAAACGGGATGATCGAGGCCGGGGAGATGTTCCTCAACGAACGGATTGTGGATCACATGTTCCGAGGCATCGGCGGCCGATAATGTGATGGTGATAACAAAGTCTGTCGCGACAAAACCGAGCAATGCTAGGACAAAGAGTTTGCTTTTCCAACGCGAAAGCAATGACTCGAGCATCGATATCGAGCCTTGTCCGCGGGGGCTCTCAGTGGCAACTCGGTTGTAGATCGGCAACGCTCCAAACAGCGTGAGCATCACCAGGATCAATGTGGCGATCGGCGAAAGAACACCCGCGGCCGCGAATGCGATGCCCGGCTGATAACCGAGCGTCGAAAAATAGTCTACCCCGGTCAAACACATCACTTGCCACCAGGGGTGTTTGGGATGATGAGCCTTTGCTGTGAATGCGGCGTCCGGCTGACGTGCACCGTGCATTAGCCAATTTCTAAAACCGCCCTTTGAATTACCGTTAATAGAACTCATAAAACGCAACTAAGGCACGGCCGTCTGACACGACCGCGCCTCATTGTTCAGTTGCTCAACATATTTGCCCCGAACATCTTAACCTTATCGTTGCGGCCATAAAGAAATCATAAAGAAACCGTAAAGAATCCGTAAAGCGATACTCGGCGGTGGTCAGCGATCGCCGCGACAACATTTACGAACTTTTTACGTAAGCCTTATCCAATTCTTACACAGCGCGATCTAATCTCAAGTTCGTAAGGGGCAAATGCCCCGGCCGAGGTGGATATGAACATTAATGTTGAAAGCGAGAATGTTGGGCTTGACCGGCCGACTGCAAATGGAATAACGCCTACGAAACGGGGCCGGCACGCGATACTGAGCCCTCTTATTTGTTCTCTCCTCGCCGCAGCGGGAATATTTGGGGGAATCTCATCGCTCTTTGCGGGTTTGATCTGTGTTGTTATCCACAGTCTTCTGCGAGGTGATAGCGCATTCGATAGTGTTGGTACGGTTCTGCTAATAATCGCGATTCCGATGATTCTGGCAGGTTCAGTGTTTCTTGACCAACTGGGGGAAAAGTAAGTGCGAAAAATTACTTTCATACTCTTGGCAATATTTGCCGCGTCCACCTTGGCCTATTCACAACAGTCTATCTTCAACGTTCCTAATGCTGACGTCCTTGACCGCGGCAAAATCTATTTGGAGGTTGATGCGGCGTTCAAAATAGATGAAAGAGACAATTTTGGCAGATTCACGAGTTTCGTTCCAAGAATTGTTGCGGGTGTCGGAAAGAACGTCGAGATCGGTTTGAACCTTACAGGTAATGTACAGCCCGGTGCTGACACTTCAACGATCGTTCCGTCCGTAAAATGGAAGGCATTCGAATCGAAGAATAAAGACGTGGCAGTCATCGCCGGCAGCAATATCTATATTCCGTTCAGAAATCGTGGATATGACATCGGCACTTGGTCATATGTGGCAATTGCAAAAGTTCTGAATAAGACAAGGTTGACGGCAGGAGGTTATGTGGCGAGTAAGAATGTGTTCGCCGCACATGCAGTTCGTGCGGGCGGGCAATTTGGCATCGAGCGAATGATCAGCAGTCGCGTATCGATTGCTGCCGATTGGATCACGGGCAAGCACTCTGCAGGCTATTTCACCCCGGGTGTGGTCTACAAGCCGCATCCAAAGGTCACTACCTATTGGTCTTACTCTATCGGCAATGGACAAGCCTCTCGAGGGAATCACTATTTCCTGCTGGAGATCGGCTACAACTTCAACTAAAGACATGCTTGATCTTATCTATATCGGCGTCATCGTACTATTTTTTCTTGTCGCTTTGGGTTACATCACGGTATGCGAGGCATTAAAAAAGGAAGGTGAAAAATGAATATCGAGACATTGCTGGCACTGACATGCACAGCACTTTTAGCTGTCTATTTGATTTACGCATTGTTGCGACCGGAAAGGTTCTAGTATGAGAGCGAACGGAATTGTACAAATATTGGTATTCTTCGAAATTGTGCTGTTGCTGACAAAGCCGACGGGGATGTTTCTCAAGAAAGTTTATTGTGATGAGCAGCATTTGCTGAAAAGGATCCTTACCCCCTTCGAGCGGATGATCTATCGGCTGATCGGCGTCGATCCTTCCGCTGAAATGAACTGGAAGAGATACAGCGTCGCGATGCTCTTGTTTAGTCTGGTCTCAACGCTCGCTCTTTACGCTCTCCAACGACTGCAAGGTTATCTGCCGCTCAATCCGCAGGACATAGCGGCACCTAGTGTAGATTCGTCTTTCAATACGGCGGTTTCGTTCGTAACGAACACCAATTGGCAAGGTTACGCCGGCGAATCTACCATGAGCTACCTGACCCAGATGGCAGGGTTAACGGTACAGAATTTCGCCTCCGCCGCTGTCGGTATGGCCCTCGCCATCGCTTTCATACGAGGCATTGCCCGACATGAGACGGAAAACCTTGGTAATTTCTGGGCGGACCTTGTTCGCGGAACGATCTACGTACTGTTACCGTTGTCATTGATCGCGGCAATGCTATTTGTCTCACAGGGAGTTGTACAGAATTTCAAGTCATACGACTTTGCCGCAACGCTCGATGGTGCCGCTCAAACCATCGCCCAGGGCCCGGTAGCATCGCAGCTTGCGATCAAAATGCTTGGTACGAACGGCGGCGGCTTTTTCAACGCCAATTCGGCCCATCCATTCGAAAATCCAACCCCGTTCTCAAATCTCATTCAAATGGTTCTTATCTTCCTAATACCGGCTGGCCTCACGTACACGCTTGGGCGAATGGTGCGATCACAGGGCCACGGCTGGGCGGTGTTTTCCGCGATGGCATTGCTCTTCTTTGCCGGAACATTTACGACCTATTGGGCTGAATCAAGAGGAAATCCGATCTATCCGGCCAACGTCGATCAGGCCGTCGTAGGAGGCAACTTTGAGGGTAAGGAAACAAGGTTCGGCATTGCTAATTCGGCCCTTTTTGCAACCGTTACGACGGACGCGTCTTGTGGGGCGGTAAACTCTATGCACGACAGCTTTACGCCGCTCGGCGGTCTTGTGCCGATGGTCAACATACAGCTTGGCGAGGTCATATTCGGCGGCGTCGGCGCCGGAATGTATGGAATTCTCGTAATGATCATTCTGACGGTATTCATTGCGGGCTTGATGGTTGGGCGAACGCCCGAATACCTCGGAAAGAAGATCGAGGCGTATGACGTCCAGATGGCGATGCTATATACACTAATATTCCCGGTAATAATTTTGGTGCTGACCGCGATCTCGGTACTGGCGCCAGAATTTGGACTTGCTTCGCGGAACAATCAAGGTGCGCACGGCCTGAGCGAGATCCTCTATGCATATACGTCGGCGACCGGCAATAACGGCTCAGCGTTTGCCGGAATCAGCGCGAATACGTTCTGGTACAACACGACGCTCGGTATTGCGATGCTCGCCGGGCGATTCATGATGATAATACCGGCACTTGCGATCGCCGGAAATCTCGCGAGCAAAAAGCAGGCGCCGGCTACGCTTGGAACTTTTCCCGTTAATACCGGGATGTTTACTCTGTTGCTCGTCGGCATCATTTTGATAGTCGGTGCGCTTACATTTTTCCCGGTCCTCAGCCTTTCGCCGATACTTGAACATTTCCAGATGAATGCGGGAGCGACATTCTAGTTATGAAAAAGGATATTTCACTGTGGGACTTACACATTGTCGCCCAAGCGTTGGTCGATTCACTGAAAAAACTCAACCCGGCTAAGTTGATCCGAAATCCTGTGATGTTCGTCGTTGAGGTTGGCGCATCATTACTGACCTTGCGAATGATGGCAAATATGTTCCTGCCAGCGGTAGTGACCGGCTTCGAACTGCAGATCACTCTATGGCTTTGGTTCACAGTTCTTTTTGCCAATTTCGCTGAGGCGATGGCCGAGGGCCGCGGAAAGGCACAAGCTGACACCCTCCGGCGTTCCCGAACCGAGACAACTGCCAAGCAGTTGAAAAATGGTATGCCAATTCTGGTTCCGGCGACTGATCTGAGAAAGGACGACATTGTCTTGGTCGAGGCCGGGGACTTTATTCCAGGTGACGGCGAAGTGGTTGAAGGTGTGGCTTCGGTTGACGAGTCTGCGATCACTGGAGAATCTGCACCGGTGATCCGCGAATCCGGAGGCGACCGCTCGGCAGTCACCGGCGGCACGCGGGTACTTTCTGACTGGATAAAGATCCGTATCACTTCAAATCCCGGTGAAACCTTTCTCGATAGCATGATATCGCTCGTCGAGGGGGCATCCAGACAGAAGACGCCGAACGAGATCGCGCTGAACATACTGCTGGCTGGCCTGACGATCGTTTTTCTCCTTGCGGTCGTAACGCTACAGCCCTTTGCGATCTACTCGAATTCGACACAGACTATCTTCGTATTGGTAAGTTTATTGGTGTGTTTGATCCCGACGACTATCGGTGCTCTGCTATCGGCGATCGGAATCGCGGGAATGAACAGGTTGGTACGACATAACGTTCTCGCAATGAGTGGGAGAGCGGTCGAGGCTGCCGGAGACGTGAATACGCTGCTGCTTGATAAGACCGGCACGATAACACTCGGGAATCGCCAGGCAACCGCGTTCATTCCACTTCCCGGCATCGATGAACAACATTTGGCCGATGCGGCACAGCTGTCTTCGCTTGCTGATGAAACCCCGGAAGGTCGGTCGATCGTGATTCTTGCAAAGGACAGATACGGTCTTCGCGGGCGTGAGATCCATGATTTGGCGTCAAACGCCGAGTTTGTCCCGTTCACGGCTCATACACGCATGTCGGGAGTGAACCTGGACGGCCGGGAGATTCGAAAAGGTGCGGTGGACGCGGTCGAAAAATACCTTAGCGGAAGCAATACCCAATCTCCGGAGGAACTGAGAGAGATCGTCGAGCGCATTGCTCGTGCAGGTGGGACGCCGCTTGTGGTGGCGGACCGGAAAAGGCCGCTTGGCGTCATTTATTTGAAGGATGTCGTTAAGGATGGAATGCGTGAACGGTTCAATCAACTGCGGCAAATGGGCATCAAGACCGTGATGATCACCGGGGACAACCCTCTAACCGCAGCTTCGATCGCGAGCGAAGCAGGCGTCGACGATTTTCTCGCCGAAGCAAAGCCGGAGGACAAGATGGCTCTCATCAAGCGTGAACAGGCCGAGGGAAAGCTGGTAGCGATGACCGGCGATGGTACTAATGACGCACCTGCTCTCGCTCAGGCCGACGTTGGCGTAGCAATGAACACCGGAACCCAAGCGGCCAAGGAGGCGGGAAACATGGTCGATCTCGACAGCAACCCAACAAAACTGATCGAGGTCGTCGAGATCGGAAAACAGCTCTTAATGACGCGCGGTGCACTCACAACATTTTCGATCGCCAATGATGTTGCGAAATATTTTGCCATCATTCCGGCGATGTTCGCGGCAACATTTCCGGTGCTGAATACGCTCAATATTATGGGCCTGAAAACACCCGAGTCGGCCATATTGTCAGCGGTTATATTCAATGCGATCGTCATCATTGCTCTGATCCCACTGGCGCTCAAGGGCGTTAAGTACCGCCCGATGTCCGCATCATCGCTTTTACAGAGAAATCTACTTGTTTATGGCCTCGGCGGCATTATTGCACCGTTCATAGGTATCAAACTGATAGATATGATCATTACCGCGATCGGACTTGCATAAGAAAGATATGAGAGACCTTATCACATCGATTTTAGTTGTATTCATAATGACCATTACCTTGGGGATGGTCTATCCGCTGGCAGTCAGCGGACTTGCCCAGGTGTTTTTTTCGTTTCGGGCCAACGGGTCGCTCATTCGAAACGCAGACGGTGAGTTGACAGGTTCAGAGTTGATCGGACAGAGATTTACGTCGCCAAGATATTTTCACAGCCGTCCGAGCGCCGCCGGTGACGGCTACGACGCCGCGGCGTCCGGCGGGTCAAACCTCGGCCCGACAAGTGCTAAATTGATCAAGCGTGTCACGGCAGATGCCGAGACGCTACGTACGGAAAATCCGGGATCACCGATTCCCGCAGACCTTGTCACGACGAGCGCATCAGGGCTGGACCCCCATATTTCGCCAGCGGCGGCCGAGTTTCAGATCCCTCGCGTCGCCGGTGCTCGCGGCCTGAGTGAATTGCAACTGCGTGAGATCGTGGAACGCTTTACCGAAAGCAGACAGTTCGGATTACTTGGCGAACCTCGGGTAAACGTATTGCTCCTAAATATTGAGCTGGACAAGATACGTAATTAAGATGTTCGTCGATACAGAGCCCAGTATAGTCCCGAACCACCCCGGACAACGATTGTCGCCGGATTCGCTGCTAAAACTTGTGCAGGACAGTGAGCGGGCGAAATTAAGGATCTATATCGGAGCAGCTGCGGGGGTCGGAAAGACGTTTCAAATGCTCGAAGATGCACATGATCTAAAAGAGCAGGGAATCGATGTAGTGATCGGCGTTGTCGAAACTCACGGACGAGCCGACACCATCGCCAAACTAAAGGGGCTGGAAATAATTCCGCCGAAACGCATCGAATACAGGGGCAATGTCTATGGAGAACTCGACGTTGGTGCGGTTGTCACACGTTGTCCACAAGTCGTTCTAGTTGACGAACTTGCCCACAGCAATCTCGACGGCGTAAAGAACCCTAAACGCTATGAAGACATTCTCGAGATACTTGAGGCAGGCATTTCGGTCATCACCGCGGTCAATATCCAGCATATTGAATCCTTAAATGATATCGTCCAGCGATCGACCAGTGTTTCGGTTCGAGAGACGGTGCCCGATTGCTTCTTTAAGCGGGCCGACGAGATCATAGATGTAGATGTGTCGGTCGATACATTAAGAACCAGACTTCGACAGGGTAAGATCTACTCGTCCGAGAAAATCGAACAGGCCCTCAATAACTTCTTTAGAAAGGGCAACCTGGCCACACTCCGCGAACTCGCGCTGAGGCACGTCGCCCAATATCAAGCCGCTCAGGATCATGAGTATCGCGAGCGCGAGGGTATAGAAAGCGCCGTTATTCCGGAGAAGATAATGGTTTGTATGGCATCACGTGGAAGTGCAAAAAAGCTGCTGCGCGTCGGAGCCAGGATCGCCGGGCGGCTCGCTACTGACGATTGGTATGCCGTCTATGTCGAAACCCCAAACGAAGAACCCGCGCGAATCGATCCGAAAGCGTATGCCGCCCTTCGGGATAACATCGCATTTGCCGAGACCTTGGGCGCCCAGATCGTCAAACTTAAGGGCAATAATGTCGCGGACGCCTTGTTGAACTATGCTCGCAAGAATGTCATCACCCACGTGATATTTGGCCAATCAGCTCGATCGCGTCTGCAGATACTACTCCGCGGGTCCGTAATAAATAGATTTCTGAGTGAGGTCAGAGATGCGGCCGTCCATGTTATTCCGGTGGACAAGAACGGCGATTAGCCGACACTGTTGAATGAAACTGTCGCGTAGGGCAAACTGTTCTCTACGATGACGCAACCGATTCCACAAGTTCTATCAATTGCAATTGCCGTCCGGGAGGCGGGCGGTCGGGCTATGCTCGTCGGCGGATGTGTACGCGACGAGTTGATGGGCGTATCCCACAAAGATTGGGACGTCGAGGTATATGGTGTCGAGCCGGCGAAATTGCGGGCGATACTCGATTCGGTTGGCGATGTTAACGTGGTCGGCGAGGCTTTTGCGGTCTATAAGATCGGCAGCGACCTTGATGTTTCTATTCCGCGGCGTGAGCGAAAGGTATCGGCGGGACATCGAGGATTTGTCGTTGAGGGCGACCCGTCGATGTCGTTTGAAGAAGCCTGTTCAAGGCGTGATTTTACGATCAACTCGATTCTAAGGGACATTTTGACTGGTGAGATCGTTGACCCGTTTGACGGGCAAGGCGACATTAAACGAAAGATCTTGAGAATGGTCTCGCGTTTGACATTTGGAGAGGACAGTCTTCGGGTGTTGCGGGCATGCCAATTTGCGGCGAGATTCGAGTTTGAAATTGAGGCGGAAACCGTGCAGAACTGCAGATCCATCGATGTGACCGATCTGCCAAAGGAGCGGATCTGGGGCGAACTTGAAAAGCTCCTCTTGAAACCCAGGAAGCCATCGATCGGGTTGAAATGGCTGTACGATCTCGGTGTCGTTGATCAGATATTCCCGGAATTGGCATCGCTCGTTGGTGTCCCTCAGGAGCCCGAATGGCATCCGGAGGGCGACGTCGATGTTCATACGCTGATGGTTGTGGACGAGGCTCGCAAATTGATAGATGAACTCGATCATCCGCGAAAAGTAGCCGTTATGCTTGGAGCTCTCGCACACGATTTCGGTAAACCTCCGACCACCGAGTTCGTTGACGGCCGTACTCGTTCACGCGGTCACGACGAAGCCGGGGTCGAGCCCACGCTGACGTTTCTAGACCGCCTTGGCGTTCACACGCTTGACGGATTCGACGTGCGGAACCAGATCGTTCAGCTCGTTCGATATCATTTGAAGCCCGGCGAATATTACAAATCGAAGAATCCGGTCGGCGATGGAGCATTTCGGCGTCTGGCTCGGAAGGTCGAGCCGGATCTGTTGTACCGTGTGGCCAAGGCGGATAGCCTGGGTCGCAATCCCGATTGGCTGCCAAAGGAAAAGTGGTTCGATTCTGCGGCACAGGATTGGTTCATCGAAAAGGTAACCGCCCTCCATATCGAAAAGAAAGCTCCCGACCCGATACTGATGGGGCGTCACCTGATCGAACTCGGGCTGACTCCGTCACCACAATTCCGCGAGATCCTTGATGCGGTTTACGAACTGCAGCTCGATGGCGTCGTGACCAGTCTGAATGAGGCCGTTGGACGTGCAAAGGCGATGATAAATCGGTGACCGCGGGCTAAGCCCCGACTTGACGAAGGTAAGCTTCGTCAAGTTCCTTGATGCGGGCGATGAAGCGATCGCCGAACTCCTTTCCGAGCTGTGGGTCCTTGCCTAACTTTTCGACCCAAGCCGTCGATATTTGGCTCCATTTCGGGGCGTCGATTCCAAATCTTTCATACATTGGCTCGAAAGGCACCGGGCGTTTGATATCGCCTCGAAGGTCGGTGTTGATCATCGCCAGCATTTCCAAGTAATCGTCCAATGTCGCGGTCGCCGGCGGGCCTCCGTATCTGGCCAGAGCCGCCTGATACAGAGGCATGTACGCGAGTGCGACCTCCGCGGCGAATTTTGGGTCATACATTCGCGCATTCCATCCATTCATTGCCGTCTCCCAAGTCGCCCTGTCTACACCGTTTTCAGCCGCGATACTAACGCATATCTCAAGATCGCCGCCACAATTCGCCATTTTGGCGCAAAGTTCGGCGTAACGTGCGAGGTCTATTCCTGCAATGGGTTCTAATGCTGACATCTGTTCTCTCCTGAAATGTTTTGGTGATCTTATTCAAATTTTGCTTCGGCTGCTGCAACAAATGGATGGCGCCCCCAACGCATCACTCCGAACTGCACTGCGACAATAATGCTCTCGCCGGGCAGGAGCGGTGCATCACCGCTGACCGAGTGCACAGTCAAAATGCTATTGAGCCCGCCACCATTTGGCTGTAGCCGAGTACCTTCGAGTGTGAGTCCGAAAACGTCGCCGACATTGTTTGAACTCATCAGCCTGAGATCGGTTCGGGAAGACGTTCGCCGCTGGCTCATGCTCCCGGGTGTCGGGAATTCGATAGCGCGCAAACGCAAGGCGGTGATCGGTGCGTTGGTCAAATTTGTGATCCGGCGGTAGACCGTCAGCACACCGGCGACACCATTCGGTGTCGGTGTCGGATCGAACGACTCAGTTCCGATTTCGGTGATCGATACTTCGTTCGGCCTCATAATCCGAAGGCTTTCGGAAGTTTCGGGGGCGGGGACACCTAGTGCCGAATAGACCTTCGACATGTCCTGAGCGGTGAACGTCCGGGAGCGATTGTCGAGCAATTGAAAATCATTCAAATTATCGGAAGTGTCTTGAAGCTCGCCCGGACCGACACGCCGTACAAAACATGATTCGAAGTCCGCCAAATTGAGCGGCGTCAGGCCACGGCCTTCAGTCCAACTCGGATCGCCGAATCCAACTGCATCAACAGCATTTGACGGCGTGAACTGAAGTTGATCGGCTGTCCTTAACAAGACGAGCCCGGAATTGTCTGGAATGTCGGTTGAAAATGTCTGGTCCCCAATTCCGGTCAACGTGCCGCTGCCGGTAGGAAAGTCGATCAGGCTGAAACCGCCGACCGGACTATTGTTTGTAAGCAAGTAATGTCCACGTGACCTGATGGTGACGAGATTTGGAATGGTCAGAACAGGCAATAGCGTCGCCCCAGCAGTGCGCGCAACCGTCAGGCCAGCCGATCCGTCAGCCGTGTTGACCGTTATGTCAAAGTCATTTGGATTGAACAGCTTGACATATTCGTCGTTTGCCCCGAGGCGTCCACGTTGTCGAAATTCGCTAATCAGCAGACTGCCGTCCCCAATGTCTTCGTCGAGAACCGTAATGGTTGTGGCTTCGCGCCCCGGTTCAATATCGGCGTTATTCGTCGGATTGCTGATCGTCAGCGAAAAGGTCTCTCGCGGCTCGAGGACGTTATCGTTGACGAGCGGGATCGTGATCGTTTTATTCGTTTCGAATGGACCGAATGTCAATGTGCCGGCCGTGGAAAGGTAATCTATCCCAGATCGAGCGGTAATGTCCGTGGTCGAATAGTCGACGGTTACCGGGGTTGCCGATGAAATGATTCCCGTTCTCGTTACTGTCACCGAGAGTGAGGAAGAGTTCTCGCCCTTGTTATACGCGAGATTTTGGAGCAAAAGCGTTCCACCAGCACCGCCGGAAGGCGAACCGACTACCCCGACAAAGATAAGTTCGCGATTATTGGCCAATGAAGCGATGTTGAAGACTGACGGATTCATTGAGTATCCGGTACGCGTTGCCGATACCGAATGTGGCTCGCCAGGAACCGTGTCAGTGAATCCGAACCGACCATCAGGGCCAGTTATCATATTTCCTGAAACTTGGCCGCTCATCGCTATCATTACGTTTGACAATGGATTCCCCGACGTGTCGATCACGCGGCCTCCGATCGACAGATCCCCAAATTTCGACACAAAAGCATCCGTTGCACCGCCGTGAAATGTCTGAAATGCGTCAGGCGTGGTTGGGTACTGAGATGCATTTGCTGTTGTCTGACCGGCAATATAAAAGTTTCCGTTCGAGTCAAGGGCTACGGCATTGGCGAACTCCGTACCGCCTCCGCCTATGTATGTTGAGACGATCATGGCCGTGGCGGTTTGGTTGACAGTTGTCACCACTGCATCATTAGATCCATTTGGTGTTGTGTCGTAGGCCCCGGAGGTCGTTGGATAGTCACCGCCATTGTTGCTTCCGGCCAGCGTCACATTTCCGAAACGATCAACTGCGAGATCGTTGGCACTCTCGCCACCCGTGCCGCCTATAAACGTAGAATATTGCAATGAAGCGCCGGACGGGCTGATCTTCGACAGACCGATCTCACTGCCCCCAGCTATCGTCGTATCAAACACACCTGAAGTCGTTGGAAAGCCGGACGAAGCGATACCAGCGACGTAGACCGATCCGATGGCGTCGACCGACATAGCAGTCACATTATCGATGCCCGGGCCGCCAATAAAGGTGGAATAAATAAGTGTGGAGCCGGCCGGATTGATCTTTGAAACGAAAAAGTCAGTAACTCCGTTGTGAGTTGTGTCAAAGCTTCCAATGACCGCAGGAAAGTCCGTAGCTCCGTCCGTGGTGACCCCACCGACGAATGCCTCGCCTGCCGCGTTAACCTCTATGTTGGTCGCAGAGTCGATCTCGCTCCCGCCGAGAAATGTCGAGTAAATGAGCGTAGTACTGATATCATTGAATTTCGCCGCAAAGCCATCGTCGATGCCATTGTGTGTTTCGTCAAAGGCGCCGGCAGTTGTCGGCAGATCGACGATCGTGTCGCTCGTTCTGCCGGCAACATATACATTGCCCAGCGTGTCTACCGCAATGTCCTCGATTGAGTCATTCAATGAGGCGCCGAAATACGTCGAATAGAGTAAGGTCGAACCAGTCGGATTAAGTTTGGCGACAAAGGCATCTGAACCGCCGTTGAAGGATGTGTCATAGGCCCCCGATGTTGTTGGGAAGGCCGAGCTTGCCACACCACCAATGTAGATATTGCCGGTCGAATCGACGCGAATACCGCGTCCCTCGTCATAGAATATGCCGCCGAGAAATGTCGAAAAAACGATGCCGGTGCCTGACGAATTCAGCTTCGTCACGAAAACGTCTTCGTTGCCGTTTGCCGTAGTGTCAAAGGTGCCGGCCGTCGTGGGATATGTGGGCGAGGTCGTGCGGCCCGTGATGTAGGCGCAGCCACTTGCATCCACGGCGATGTCATTGGCAGCATCATCACCAAACGAACCAAGCAGCGTTGAGTATGCAAGATTGTTGATCAATATGGTCGGATCGATGATGAGCGGACGTGTCCGATCATAGTCACCAATATCAAATCTTACCGCATCACTATCGATGCGAAATGAGCTTGGAACTTCTACACGCAGGCCGTTTTCGTTTTCCTGATATGTGTAAGGCCGAGCTTGCCTTATAGTTCCGCCCGGTGTCGAGATAGACAGGCTGCCGTCCTCGTCGATTACGATCGAATCAGCCCCGTCGAAGGTCAGCTTTGCATTCTCGGCATCGGCTCCCGACTCCACTATGAAGTCATACTGCAATGCACCGTCAGCCAGTGCATACCAGCGAATATCGACGCCGTCACTCACGTTCGTGATATCAACTTGGCGATAGCTCGATACGTTTGTCCGCCATTGAGCTGAATCAGAACCACTGAAGTAGTTTGTTTTCTGCTCGGCGGGGTTCGACGGGATCGTTTCTACTTGCCGGCCTTCAGCAGCGAATCTCATCCGAAGTGCATGTGCTCGATGCGCTGACGGACGGTCCGCTTCTTCCGGGAGTCGTCCGTCTTCGATCGGCAGTACGTAAACAGCCTCGGTGTCCGTCAGGAAAATACTTGAGCCGCCCGAGCGAGCGAGGTAGCGCACGGTCGCAGGGAACTGGCCAATGTTCTCTTCGAAAACCGCAGATGTACGCTCTTGATATTGTGATGCTGCGATCGGCTCGGCCAGTCGTTCCGCATGCTTGATCGCAAACGTTCCTGGAACTACAAATGAAAGAATCAATTGGGCAATAATTGCTCGACGCAAAATCGTACTTCTCATATCATTTCCTCCCACAACGGCCACAGGTTTGGCTGTGCTGAAATGATATGTGCGGTTCGGCTCGATTTCGCCACCCGCTTGGGCGGCAAGGATAGGCTATACGATCCGGCCTTTTAATGCCAACGATACGGCCTCGCTCTTTGAGTGTACTTGCAGCTTTTCATAAATGTGCCGCATATGAAATTTGATCGTGTTGATGCTCACGCCGAGTTCTTCGGCAGCAGTTGTGTAGTTATGACCGTCCACCAACAGCTTGAGAAGGCGAGTCTCATGCGGCGTCAGATCGTGGTCAACCTTTTCTGTCGGCCTCACCTCGCGAAATAGCTTAATCACCCGACTGGCAACCTCCGGGGACATCGGGGCTCCGCCGGAAACTGCTTCGCGAATATTCTCGAGCAACTTCGCCGGCGACGTGCGCTTTAGCAAATATCCTGTCGCACCGGCACAAATCGCATCGAAAATACGTTCATCGTCGTCGTAAACGGTCAGCATCAGCACGGTCATTTCGGGATAAAGTTCCTTCAAGATCTTGATGCCCTCGATACCGTCCATACCTGGAAGACCGATATCGCTGAGCAATACGTCGGGAACATTTCCCTTGATCCTGGGGATCGCATCTTCCATTGACCGATAGCTACCGTTGCACGAAAACCCCTCCGTGAAATTGATAAGCGTCGTCAGGCCCTCGCGAATATCGCGAATATCCTCAACGATCGCCGTTCGAATTGTCGTTTCAGCGGTGGATCGCATAGATCAAGGAAAAGGATAAGAACCCATTTAAGATCTTATCACCTGCGGCAATTCGAGTTTACCACCTTTTTGGGTAGTCATACCTTTCCTCGATCGGAACTACCGATCGGGAATTCGGCAGTGACGACCGTCACCACTCCGGGTGTCGAACTTACGTCGATCTTGCCACCCATATCAGACGCCCGCCGCCGCATGCTTGCCAACCCGTTCCCATTGCCCGCATGGGAAGCTTCGGCTGGGTCAAAGCCGCCGCCATCGTCACGAACCTCAAGGAATAGCGTGCCGCCCCTCAAGTTGAGATTGACGTGTACGTTCGACGCTTTGGCGTGCTTCACGACATTGTTTATCGACTCCTTGAAGATCAGATAGATCTCGCGACGAAGATTAGAACTGATGACCCTATCGGCGAGACCGGCATCCGCGGCAAAGTGCAGGCGAATGTCCCGGGCAGCCAGTACGTCGGCTGCGAACCGCCGCATTCGCTGGGTCAGATCGCTCAGTTGATCTTTTGCCGGGTTTATCGACCAAACGATATCGCTCATGGTTCCGACCAACTCATTCGAAACTTCAGTGATCTTGCTCAATTGTTCAACATCGGGAGCACCGCCGCGGGATCTCGTTTGGGCAACCTCGCTCAATACGGCGATCTGCGTGAGGCTCGCCCCGATGTCGTCGTGCAGATCGGTAGCGATCCTTGATCGGACGTTTTCGAGTTCGGCAATTCGATCTTCGCGAGAGATACGAAGGCTCTCTTCGGCGGCTCGAGCCTCTTCCAGGGCAGCGTTTACCTCGCGAAGCCTAGCTGTTCGATAAGTATACGAACCATACGCTACCATGAAGAACAGTAGGGCGGCGATCATCAAAAACCACCATCTCAGAAAAACTGGCGGCAAGACACGGAAAGCGACCAATGCCGGCCGTTCACTTACTTCGCCGGCTGTATTGATAGCTCTAACTTCGAATGAGAATCTGCCGCTGGAAAGGTTCGGCAATGTGACCTTGCGTTCTTGTGTGGGCAAACTCCATTCGGATTCCGATCCGAACCGATATTGATACAACAGGCGTTCACCGGCGGCGAAGTTAAGGCTGACAAATTCGATCTCCAGTTGATTTTCCGACGGAGCGAGGTCGGCGAGCTGAACTTCGGTGCGGCCAAGTTCACCGATCGGGCGCCGCTGACCATTGACCAGAACGTTGCTTATCAGAGTTCGAGGCGGCTTTGAAGGCTTGTTTGCCACCGGTGAAAAGCTGGAGAGTCCATTCAACGTGCCAAACCAGAGCGTTCCGTCTTTCATTGCGGTTGCGACATTCACGAAATTGTCTGCTAAACCGTCGGCAGTCGTATAATGCTGAAAGCGGCCGGTTTCCGGCACAAACACGTCAATCCCTCGGCCGGTGCCGAAAAAGATGCGGCCGAACCTATCTTCTACGGCGGCAGTTACTTGGTCGCTGGAGAGACCGTCTCGAACTGTCATTGTCGCCACAGTTGGCTTTTCCACAACGGTGTTGTCAATTCGCCCGACGCCACCTATCGACGTGCAGATCCAAAGCCGGTTCATCGAATCAAAAAACAGATCGCGGACAAAGCCGGTCGGCACTCCGTCAGCCGTTGTCAAGCGAGTCATTTTCCCGTTCTTGTATCTAAGAAGTCCGCCCACATAAGTCCCGATCCAGACGCTGCCATCCGGTCCGTCGGCAAACGCCGTTGCCGCCGAATCGAGCGACTTGTCAATAACGTCGAAGGCAGTGATATTTCCGGTTATGCTGTCCAATCGATGAAC
>JAIBCA010000088.1 GCA_019694345.1 Pyrinomonadaceae bacterium
TTGCAAATTCTTCGTCGAGGTGGATCGGGTTGTAATCGCCCGATACATCGGCAAATTTACGGACGAGTTCGTCCGTGACCTCCCGGGAGGTTGAAAATTGCTGGCCTATCGATATATCCATAGTATTCCTGTGATCTGCAAAACAGCCGCATTTGCAGTCAAACCACCGTGTAAAATGACCTGAAACATACATCCCGCGAATCCTGCGAGTGTCGACGTCATGTGGTTACCACACAAGTCAATCGTTTTCGTCGACCGGTTCCTCGGCCATATCGGACAGAACTGAGTTTATCGCTCCTCCGGCCATCGCGACGACCGCGGTCAAATACAACCAGAACATCAGTATGATCACGGCCCCGAGCGACCCGTAGGCCTTGTCGTAACTGTTGAAATAGCTGATATAGAGCTTGAAGAGGCTCGTCAGCAGCAGCCATAGGCTGATGGCCACGAGACCGCCGGGGGTGACCCACAACCAACGCTTGTTGCGCCTGTCCGGCAAGAGGTTATAGATTATCTCGCAAGCAAGCAGCATGACCGCGATTATTGATATCCATTGGATAGTGATCAAAACGAGGGGCGAAACATTTGCGATCCCGATCCTCAGCGAAAGGTAACCGATCGCTTGCCAGCCGTAAAATACGATGGTGAGAGCAACGGCGGCTAGCAGAGTGACCAACAGCGTGACACCCAGCGATTCCGTTTTTGTCCGCCACCAAGAACGGCGTTCCCTCAACTCGTACACGGCATTGAGAGCGTTGCGGAGAGCGTCAACGCCCGAGGACGCCGACCATAGGGCGATCGCCAATCCGAGCGTGACCTTACCGCCGGAACTGTTAACAACGATCTCCTCGGCGGTCTTGCGAACCAGTTCGAACGCGGTTCCGGGCAGCACTTGGCCAAGATAGGCAAATAACTCAGCCTTGAGCCCCTCAGCCGAAAAGACAAGCAGGCCGAGACCACTGATCAGAAAGAGGATCAACGGAAAGATCGAGAATGAGAAGTAAAATGCGGTCTGGGCGGCACGTCCAAAAACGTCGGTATCGATGATCTTGCCGTAGAGGCGGGCCGCGAATTGCTTCCATTGAAAATTCTGAACTGGGTTCATAACTTTTTCAGGATAACGGCCCGGGCCTTACGAACAAGGATCGATCAAAGTGACTAGACTAACCGCGCATACGCTCGAGCAGAGTCATCGTCAGAGCACCAAGTAGGACACGAACCTCGTCTTCGCCGCCGAACTGAGCGAGCGGCTCCAGTTGGAATTGTCCCTGGAACATCGCAGGCTGTTTTTTGAGTCTTGCGACGGGCGAATCGTCCATGCGGGCTATGATGTATGACGGATTGAAGAAATAGCCGGTGAACATACCGACGATCGGCAGCTCGCCGACCAGGGCATCCATCACCTTCACCCAACCACTTTCCTCTGAGATCTTGAAGACTTGGACGTCGTTTGCATCATATACCTCATAATTTGCCTTCCATATCGAACGCATGCCGCGCCGTTTTATCGAGCCGATGCTGTTGCCTTGAGCGTCCTTGAAATTGTATTTTGCCGAAAAATCGATGACGCGATCGGCCTTGATGTTGTAGAGCAAATGCGTTTGTCCCTCATCGGCGAAGATATTGATATCTTCCTTCAGCTTGAACATCTTTTGCTTGCAATATCCGATGAGATTGCCGCTGCCGTCGCGAATATATATCTGGCTGGCAAGGGCAAGCAATTTGAATGAAAGTTCGATTGGGTAATTCACTAAACGTCCTCCAGGATTGATTTGATCATTGAAAAGTATCGCCGCTCGACAAAAATCGGGAACAAGCTGTCAGACCACTTCCGGCAGCCCGATAAATTGCCTTTCGACACGGGAACTGATCCCGCATGTGATCTCATACGAGATCGTATCGGTCGCGGCGGCGAGGTCTTCAGCGAGGATAGCACAATTCGGCGAACTGCCGATCAACTCGACGGCGGTTCCGACATCGGCGCCCTTGATGTCGGTGACATCGATGATCGTCCAGTCCATCGAAATTCGGCCGACGATCGGAGCCAGGGCGTCATTGACGATCACATGGCCGCGGCTCGAAAGCACCCGCGGCAGGCCGTCAGCGTAACCGACCGGGATGGTGGCGATAAGCGAATCCCGCCCAGTGACGAAGCTGCGTCCATAGCCCAGGCTCTCGCCGGCGGGGACATCTTTCAGATGAGTTATCTCGGTTCGCATGCTCAGAACGGGCTTCAGATCGGGCTTGTCGATCCCTTTCGGTAAAACGTCGCCCCCGAGGCCGTATAGAACGCCGCCGAGACGCACGAGGCTTTTTCGCGTCGTCGGATGGGCGATGGCAGCAGGCGAATTTGCAAGATCAACAAAACGGGGCTCGGATCCATTCGACCGAAACATAGCTTCGATCTCCGACATACGTGTCGACTGCAGGCAGGTAAACTCGTTTTGAGAAAGGTCGTCGGCAGCCGCGAAATGGGTCATCAGTGCCTCGATACGCAGATTAGAAAGTTGTCCCGATCGCCGTGCGAACTCGGCGACGCGATCCCAGCGGATCCCGATCCGACCCATTCCGGTGTCAAATTTGAGATGGACGTCGATCATTTCGCCGCGTTCACGGGCGGCCCGATCAAGACGCTCGGCCTGTTCGAAACTGGCGATCGCCGGCGTGATGTTGTGTTGAAAAAGCATCGCCTCCTGGCCGTGCCAAAATCCGCCGAGGCAGAGTATGCGTGAACGGATCCCGGCGTCCCGCAATTCGAGAGCCTCGGACGGCATGGCAACACCAAACCACTCGACACCCTCGGCCTCGAGCCGCCGCGAACACGCGACAGAACCGTGACCATATGCGTTCGCCTTGACGACGGCCAATATCCGGACATCTTCACCGATAAATGACCTGACGGAGCGATAATTGAAGGCCAGAGCGTCAAGATCGGTGATCGCGGTGGTCGGGCGTTTGATTTCCTCAGGGACCATTGCTCAACAAGAGGCCGGCCGCCAAGAAGTGACGGCCGACGAACGACATCAAAGCGGGATATTTCCGTGCTTTCTCGGCGGATTGGAATCGCGTTTGTTCTTCAACAGGGAAAGGGCCCGAATGAGCTTGGGCCGGGTAATTTTGGGCTCGATCACCTCATCGACAAACCCACGTTCGGCGGCCACGTAAGGATTGGCGAACTTGTCTTCGAACTCGGCGATCTTGTTCTGGCGATACGCCTCGTCATTCTCGGCTATCTCGCGTCGAAATAGTACGCCAACCGCACCCTCAGCTCCCATAACAGCGATCTCGGCGGTCGGATAGGCAAAGTTGATATCCGTGCGGATATGCTTTGACGCCATGACGCAGTATGCTCCGCCGTAAGCCTTTCGGGTGATCACGGTGATCTTTGGGACGGTCGCTTCGGCAAATGCGTACAAAAGCTTGGCCCCGTGGCGGATGATGCCAAAATGCTCCTGATTGACACCCGGAAGGAATCCCGGGACATCCTCAAAAGTGATCAGCGGGATGTTAAAGCAATCGCAAAAGCGTACGAATCTCGCTGCCTTTACCGACGCGTCGATATCGAGAACGCCAGCCAGAAACGCCGGCTGATTTGCGACGATGCCGACCGACATGCCGCCTAAACGAGCGAAACCGATCACGATATTCTGCGCGTAATGTTCCTGGATCTCGAAGAAGTAACCGTCATCGACGACGTTGTGAATGATGTCGCGGATATCGTATGGCTGATTAGACGATTCCGGCACGATCGAATTGAGCTTTTCTTCAACCCGCCCGGCAGGGTCGGACGTCGGAACGAAGGGCGGGTCGTCCATGTTGTTCGACGGAATGAATGAGAGAAGTTCTCTGGTGATCTGAAGGCAATGCTCGTCGGACTCGGCGGCAAAATGGGCGACGCCGGAGCGTGCATTGTGAGTCATCGCTCCGCCAAGCTCATCCTTCGTAACGTCCTCGTGGGTGACTGTCTTAATGACGTCCGGGCCCGTGATGAACATGTACGAAGTGTCCTTTACCATCACGTTAAAGTCCGTGATCGCCGGCGAATATACAGCACCGCCGGCACAGGGCCCCATTATGCAGCTGATCTGCGGAACAACGCCGCTCGCGAGAGTGTTTCGCAAAAAAATGTCGGCATAACCTCCGAGGCTGACGACGCCTTCCTGAATGCGGGCCCCGCCTGAATCATTGAGGCCGACTACCGGTGCACCGGTTTTCATCGCAAGATCCATTATCTTGCAGATCTTTTCGGCGTGTGTCTCTGACAAGGAGCCGCCAAAGACGGTAAAATCCTGAGCAAAAACGAACACTTCGCGGCCATTGACCAGGCCGTGGCCCGTAATAACGCCGTCACCGGGAAACTGTTGCTGTTCGAGCCCGAAATCGTGCGAGCGGTGAGCGACGAACTTGTCGAACTCCTCAAATGTTCCCTCATCCAGAAAGAAGTCGATGCGTTCACGGGCGGTCATCTTACCGGATGAACGCTGCTTTTCGAGACGCTTTGCGCCTCCGCCGAGTTCCGCAGCGGAAGATCTCTCTTTAAGTAATTCGAGTCGGTTTTTCAACATCGATTCAGGCTTCATAAGAGATTAGTCTAGCCACTTTAGCTCAATTTTCAAAACCCTAGCCACATGTTCATGACGGCGGTTCGCAAACTTTCGCGGAATCGGTGGAAGGTTTCCAAATTGCCGCAATATCTGTTAAAACTTAGTTGCCATATGGAAGAATTGCCGAAGATCACCAGTCGTGACAACCAACGGCTGGTCAGCGCCCGAAAGGCCCGCGACCACCACATCTCTGGCAAGATATTTATCGAAGGCAAGCGGCTGGCCGCTGAGGCACTTCGTTCCGGTGTCCCAATTTCGGAATGCTTCGTTTCCGAGAGATTTGTCATGTCGGACGAAAATTCTCAGTTCATAAGTGAACTGTCGGCTTCGTCCAGATTTACGTTCGAGTTGCCGGACCGTGTTTTTCAGACTATCGCCGCGACAGAACATTCACAGGGCGTGATATTGATATCGGAAAGACCCGAGCAAGGTGCGTCAGGTATCGAGTCGAGGCTTGCTGATGGCAGCCGACTCCCGATCGTCGTTCTGTTATATCACATCAATAATCCGTCGAACCTCGGAGCGGTTCTGCGAACGGCCGAGGCCGCAGGCGTAGCCGGCATCATCGTTACCAAGCACTCGGCCGATGTTTATTCGCCAAAATCGATAAGGTCGTCGATGGGGTCAGCCTTCCGAATGGCAATATGGGACGATGTTGAGTTTGAAAATGCCGTGAAGTGGGCCGGAACACGAGGCCTCCTCTCGACAGCCACGGCAGCCTCTGCCGAGGCGGTTCACACCGAAGTTGACTGGAGCGTTCCTCGATTGCTGATATTTGGGTCAGAAGCTCACGGCCTTAAGGGGATCGATCTCGGGCCAGAGGCCGAACGGGTCAAGATAGATATAAAACCGCCGGTCGAAAGTCTGAATCTGGCGGTTTCGGCCGGCATCATCCTATTTGAGGCTAAGCGGCGATTCGACTTGAAACACACTACTTAGGCCGATCTGCCTTAACATTCGCGTCTGCACCCGGGCTCGCCGGCTTCATCGCGTCAATGTCCTTCTTCAAATTACGCTGAGTTTGCGGATCATTGGTAACCGCAAGTGCAAGCATGATCTCGGTCGAAACCGTCGCCCTATTCACCGGATCGGCCGTTGCGAGTTTGTCCTTCGCCTGGACCAAAGCCTCTCGGCCCTTCATAAAGTCACCGGTCAATAGGTAAGCTCGCCCCATCAAATAAAGACCTTCGCAATCGGACGGCGGCGTTCCGGCCTTTGCGATGTAGGCGGCAGGGTCGGCATCGACCAAGCGACGGCCTTTTTCGAAAGTACTCAACGGAATATTATCCGATTGCATCTGCGTCGGCGCCGGGAGGTCGACGGACTGCGGTTTGGGGACCAGAAAGAAATGATAGGCGATAAGGCCGATAACAGAACCGACCAGCAAAAGCCCGACCGAAGCCGCAATGCGTCCGAGGGAGCCGGATGATCCCGAGTCAGCATTGTCTGATCCGGCACCGAAGATGTTCAACTCGGCCGGGGCAGCAGCCGGCGTGTCCGGGCCGTCGCCGATCTCGGGATTGGCCGAAAGTGCACTTTCGCCCCCGACAACGTGAGCGAACGGGCCGAGCGCCGCCGCAACCTCAACGGGCTCGCCCACGGCGACTTCCATCGTGTCGGCGGGGAGCTGTTCGTCCGATACGATATCGTTCATCGACCGCTCGGTTTGGTCAATTAGTTGAGAGATCTCGGCGGCATCTTCGTTCGAATGAGGCATCTCGTGGGCCGGGACATCGACATTAAAGACGTCGGGTTCTGCAAAGGTCTCAGGCGGCAAACGTAATTCAGCCGTGTCGAGCTCGAGTAACTCGTCGTCTTCGTCGCTTTCCGGGCCCGGTGCGGCCGCGAAGGCCGGGCGTGAAGATGCGACGGTTTGAAGTTCGTCGTCCAACAAAGCCTCGTCGTGGAGCGGGCCGACTTCGATGGGCTGAGTTCGTTCCATCGAGAGATCGTCCGCTATCCCTGAGACATTGACGATCACGGCTGTCAGATTGTCCTCGGCACCGCGTTCAAAACAAAGGTCCTTGATCCTGGCACATATCGCGGCCGGGGCTTCGGGCTCAAGCAGCAGGCCGCCAAGCTCCTTATCGCCGATATGCCGAGTGACGCCGTCAGAGCAAAGCAAAAATCTTGAATCGCGGTCGATAAGCATGGTCTTGAGATCGACGATCACGGTCGATTCAGCACCGAGAGCCCGGCTGATGATATTCTTGCCGGGATGGTGTTCAGCCTGTTCCTCGGTCATGCGGCCCGCCCTGACTTCCTCGCCGACCATCGAGTGATCGTCGGTCTCGCGGTGCAGCGTGCCCTCGGCGTCGAGCCGGTAGAGGCGCGAATCGCCAACATGGCCGATCGTTGCGATATTGCGGTCAATATGAAGGGCAACGACAGTCGTCGCCATTTGCGACAACTGCGAGAGTTCGTTCGACATCTGGAAGATGGCCGCATTTGCCTGTTCGAGAGCCCGCCGCATCACATCTTCGGGGTCGTCCTTCGGGGAAATGTTGGTAAACGCTTCGCCAAGGATCTCCACCGCCATTTGGGAAGCCACCTCGCCGGCCTGGGCACCGCCGACGCCGTCGGCAACGGCGAAAATGCCGCACTCGGGGATCTCAAGGAACGAATCCTCATTCTGAGGCCGCTTTTCGCTGAGGCCACGGTCACTGATCGATGCTGATTCGAGGCGAGTATTCTCTGTCATTTCGTCGTTTCTCCGTTAAATGGAAGTGGCTAAACTCTACAATCTATTGAGGGTTAACTGTTTCCGGCAAAGTGCGCGGGTCAAACTCGTCACGCCGTCGATCCAGCGAGTTCCTGTGCGAGAATGCCAGCAACATTCCCAGCATCGCAAAACTCGTGATCAGACTAAATCCGCCGTGACTAACGAACGGCAGCGTGATGCCCGTCATCGGCAACGCCCTCGTAATGCCGCCGATGTTGACCAGAGCCTGAAATCCAATAAATGCCGAAAGCCCGACCGCGCATAATTTGCTGAACATATCGCGGGAATCGCGTGCGGTCCTAATGCCGGCGGTCACGAAAACAATTAGGGCAAAGGTTACCAACAAACCCCCGAAAAGTCCAAGTTCTTCGGCAAGCGCCGCAAATATGTAGTCTGAATCAGCGACCGGTATCAACTCGGGATACCCGAGGCCCAAACCCCTGCCGGTAGTGCCCCCCGAGGCGAGTCCGAATGTCGCCTGAGCGGGCTGAAACGCCAGTATGTCGAACCACGCATCGACATTGATGGTTCGCTGCAGATCGGGATCCTCGGCAAGCATTTGCGGCAGATTCGGGTCCTTTTCGACGAGCTTTTTATAATATTCGTCATAATCCTGCTTCCACCACGATGTCTCGGGCGTCGGCGGATCAAAACCGTCCAGCCAAAGGTGAAAGCGCTGTTGAATTCGATTCGGCAGGATAAGTTTGACGGGAGCGGCGAGCGTCGGCAGCAACGGTATCTTTTCCTGTGTCTTCGGCGGCAATGCCCCAACGACAAGTACCGCGACTATCAGCAAAACGCTGCCGACGAGCACAAATCTCTGCGAAAATCGCCGTACCGCGACCAAATAGAGCGTCGCATAAACCGAACTGAAGACCATCATTTGCCCGAAATCCTTCAGTACAAAGAACGGGACGAACGGCAGGGCCGCCATGAATACCAGCGGAACGACGTCCTTGGCCCGCGGTATTCCCCAATAGGTGCGGGCGAGATTGCGGTACAAGACCGCCAAAATGGCGGCGAAGCCAATGAGAAAGGGAACTTTGGCCGGTTCCCACGGTGTCATGTTCCCAACCTTGCCGGCCCTCGACGTGATCGCGGCAAAGATCAGCGGGACAAGGGTCAACAGCACGATGAGAAATCCGTTATTTTGAAGAAACGCGATCACCTTGTCCCGCCGCATCAAAATGAATGCAACAAGCATCCCAAAGATGCCGAGCAGCGGGTTGACCGTGTTGCCCGAAAGCAAAACGCCCTTCAGGTCGTCGTCCGCCGGACGAGGCGTCTCCTCAGACAGGTCGACCGGCGAAGGCGGCGTAGCTGGCAGACCCATCATCTGTTTTTTTTCCGCCGAATAGTTTTCCTGAATGTAGTGGAGCTGTTGAGTGCGGAGCTTTAACTGACGGGCCTCCGCCTTATCCTTTCGCGAAGTGTATTCCGGATCGCTGAACAGACGGTACTGAACGGTCAAGCCGATCGAGAAAAGCAGGACCGCGGATGTATATAAGGTCCAATTGCCATCAAACCTAACCAAACGCTTTAATATAATAGGGATAAATGCAAGCAATAAAAGGAGTAACAGGTTGCGGCCAGCCGTTGCCATTGAAGTGTCATAGCCGCGGATCAGAGCTCCGTAATGAATGGAATAGTGCGAGATCGCCGTCAGAATGACGATCAATATCAGGATAAAGACATGTGATGACGTTCGGTTCTTCAAAATAAAAATTTCCCGTTACCGACGCTTCCTAGCCGGTGACCCAGCCGTGGTCTTCTGCGGAGCCGCCTTTGGTTTATACTGATCACCAAGCAATCCCAGGTCCCGAGCCTTGAGGATAACGTTCGCGGCGATCGGTGCGGCGGTTCTGGCACCAAATCCGCCGCCTTCGACAACTACCGCAATTGCGACCTGCGGCCTCTCGAGGGGCGCGATCGTGATGAACCAACTATCAGTTCGTTCATACATCACAGGCGCTTCGTATTCGACCCACTCGCCTTTGTCATTTTTTCGCTTTTTCGTCACCGTTTTCAGTTTGCCGGTCTTATCGTCGTAAACCGGGGCCAATTTTTCGGCCGTGCCGGTCTTGCCGCCGGTTCGAATGCCGGTTCCGGCCAATTTTGCCGAAATAACAGTGCCGGTCCCGCCCGGCTCTTCCGTAACGGTGGACATTATTCCCCGGATCGCTGCGGCTTGTTGTGCGGACAACACCTGAGCGAACATCTGCGGCGGCTGATCGGCCTCGATCCGGGGCTTCATCAGCTTTCCTTCCATATTGCCGGGGATCGAAGCGATCAGTGCCATTTGAAACGGCGTCATCTGTCCGGCGTAGCCTTGTCCCATACCCTCAAGGCCAACGTCGTAAAGCGAGATCTTGTTTCCGGTCACGATCGTCGATTGCGAAGGCGCGAGGGCACCGGCGATCGTCGGTACGCTCGTGTTCCAGATATTCGGAAAGAATCTTGCCATCACTGCATCCTCGGGCGTGTCGACGGCGGCCATTCCAAGCAGCATCGCAGTTTCGCGCAAACGCTCCCGCCCAAGTTCGATCGCGAGCTGAGCGAAATATTGGTTGCTCGACACCTTGTAGGCGAAGGTAATGTCCTTTTCCTGACATCCGCCATCGCACGCACCGGCGACGGTACCGTCAGGCATAAGCTTTTGCGTGGCGTCAACGATCGGGCGAGAGCCCTTTACGGGCTTGAAACCATCTGCATAGCTAGGGAATACCGCATTCTGCTTACCGGCACGAAACGCCGAGATCATGGTGAATGTTTTGAACGTCGACCCCGGTACATAAAATTCGCGCGTGGCACGGTTCAGGAGCGGCTTTTCGCGCTTGTTTCCTTCGAGTTTGAGGTAACTGTCGAGGTCCTGTGCTTCGGCAAGACTATACGACGGGTTAGAGTACATGCCCAGGACATCGCCGTTTTGCGGGTTCATTACGACGATCGCGCCGGTTCGGCCATTGAGCTGCTGGGCCAAATATGCCTGCATATCGCGATCGAGCGTTACGCGCACGTCCTTTTGCTCGTCCTGAGGCTTCTTGAACTTTGTCAGAACTTCCCAAGCTTCGGGCATCGGGTCGTCGGATCGCTTATAGAGGGTCCGCTCGAGGCCGGGCGTTCCGCGCTCGGTCCCGAGCAGGTGGGCCATTTCTTTTTCGAGAGCAAAGGTCCGGGCAATGTCGCCATCCTTATCCAATTTGTAATAGGCGAGCGACGAGGACAGCTTGCTGGTGCGATCGAGCATCCAGCCACGAAGCGAAGCGGCGGTGGCCCGACGATTTCGAAGATCCTTGTAGTTTAGTGCTTGAAACTGTTCGTTCGAATCGTCGGCAAAGTAAGTCCAATAGACCTGAGAGCCAAAAACCGAAAGGCTGAGCATCACGAACAGCACGTGCCATACCCGCAGGCTGCGGTTAGCCAGCGTCTGAGTCATGCGCTTTCGGACCGTGGCAGGCAATTCGCGTTCGAATATGAACTGTGAACGTCGAAAGTTGTCGATAAAACTGACCAGCAAGAAAAGCACCAGCACCCCGACGCCGATGATGTAAACGATCGTCAGGCCCGCCGGCGTTCGCTCGAGTATCTGCCGGCCGAATAGCTCTTCCGGCCGCCATTTGTCCCAGTCGATCAACAGCAAAAGAAGGTTTTGCATTTAATCCCTTGCCTCCGTCCCGACTTCGGCGGGAGGTTCGGCGCCCTTTTCCGACGTGCCGCCAACTGGCTCTGGTGATTCGGACTGTCGGCTCGAGAATTCAAACCCGTCGATGGTCATTGTGTTCGAGTCCGGGGCCGGGATCGACTCCGTCAACTGGACCGCCTGTTCGACCTGTTCGGTGTGAAACCGAACTTCGACCGTTCCAAACTTCACCGTGTTCGACTCATTAAAGGGTACCGCTTTGCCGTATGCGATCCGTTCGCCGTCGATAAAGGTGCCGTTCGTCGAACCGGTATCAGCCACTGCCAACGACCCGTCGTCTCCGACCGAGATCGATGCGTGCATCTTAGAAACACTGATGTCGTTGATCGGCAGGTCATTGCCGGGCGATCTTCCGACGGTCAATCGCCCGCCGGTATCGAGTTCGGAAGATAGGGAACGCGATACGCCGCCGACGTCGAATCGCGCCGTGACGGCAAATCGCGATACCGACAGTGTCGGAGCGGACGCAGCAAGTGCCTCTTTCACGTCAAGAGCGGGTACGGTGACGTTCAACTCGACCTCGCGTTCCTCTTCGCCAAAGTCCTCAAAGCTGACGAGCATCTTGACGCCGTCGGTGAAATAGTCCGGCTTGATCGACAAATGCAGCGGTGCATAAGTGTAGTAGAGCTTGTCGTTCAAATGATCGACGGCCGCCGTCAATAACTCAGTCTCTAGAATTTCGATCGACGAATCCGAATCGGTCGAGAACTTGTCCCACTGCATTTTGAGCTGAATATTGTGCGGGACAACAGTTCCTTTTCCGGGAACCTGCTTTGCCTCTGCGTCAAGGAGCTTTTTCATCCGCTCGATCAGTTCGCTTGCCGCGAGCGTGCTTGATGGTCGCCAACGCCGGCCGGTCAGCCTGTCAAAGGTATCGCCGATCCGAGTAAGGGCCCCGCGGAGCAGGTAATCGGGCGATATTTTTGGCTTTTCGGTGCTGGTCATCGGTCGCTAAGTCCAATACGAAATGATCCGGATGAGTGTTCGCCTAATTTTATCCCAACCGGTGTCCAAACTAAAGCAAACGAATTGTATTGACTTCTCCAAGTTTAACAATGTAAAATCATTTTGGAAATGTTTGTACATTTCGTCTTTCAATACGTAAATCCCTCTTTGTTGAAAGCACTTAGCACTTGTTTCTGCCGAAAAAGGCAAACCGAAAAAAAGTTATGAAGAAGGAGCCTTTCACTGAGAAACGTTTCGATGCCGGCTTTTCAATTGCGGAATTGCTGGTCGTTTTAGCGATAATCGGCGTGATGAGCGCGGTCGTCATCTTTTACGCTACTTCCCACAAAAAGCTCTATCAACCCGATGATCAGGCCCTGCAGATCGCCGACATTCTGCAAGAGGGACGTCAGAGGGCCTTGACCCAACGCCGACCGATGCGGGTCGAGATCAATCTTACGAATAACACGGCCAAACTCTACGACGAGGTAACCACGGCGACGGCCGATGATGATGTCCTGCTGAAGGCTCTGACATTGTTTTCAAGTGCGAACGTTAAGGTCGATACGCGACCCGCCGAGATCGGATACAATCCGGCGGAATCAATGCCGGTGCCGAACGCGGTATTTAAGACGAGCGTCTATCCCCGCAGCATCAGCCAGAACGTTTGCACGATCCGCTTTCTTGCCAACGGTTCGGCGGTTGACGCTGGAACGAACGCGACCGGAACCGGTGCTGTGCCGACCGGAGTGACGCTGCACATTTGGCAGCCTAATAAGACGACGCCGACCAAATCGGACATCGCCCGCAGTATAACGGTGCTCGGCGCGACCGGTGTTATCAGGATGTGGGAGTTCGATCACACGTCAAACGCCTCAAATAAGTGGAAGGATTCGCGCCGAACGAGCTCGTACGGAGCAGGCGGCAACACGGCACCCTAACGGTGGGTTCTACTCCCGGAGACTCAACAAAAAATGAGAATTACAAAAGATCAGAGCGGCTTTTCGTATATCGACGTAATGATCGCGATCGTCATCATGATGGTCGGGATACTTGCAATGGTCGGAGCACTCTCAGCTAATCTCGTCAGGTCGATGGAGTCCGAAAAGCGTGTAATGGCCAAGCAACTCGCGCTTTCGACCATCGAGTCGATCATCTCGGCCAAGGAGATCGAGCGGGAAGGCGTTGTCGAGGGCTGGGATTCGCTGCGGAACGTAATGACGTCGGTTCCGGCCGGACAAACCAACGGCATTTTCGTCACCGGCTTTAATCCGGTTCGCGAGGATATCGGCTGGGACGGTGTCGCCGGAACGGTCGATGATGCGTGTCCGGGTTCGAGTCCGTGTACCGTCACCGGACGTCCGACGAACGCAAGCCCGCTCGTCAAGGGATTTCTGCGAGAGATCGTAATTACCGATGTCGCCGACGCCGAACGTCCATCGCCGCCAAATCCGATCACGCGACGTCGCATCGACGTCAATATCAGATATTTCGTCAATCAGGCGACACGCCTGGAGACCGCATCCACGATCATCACGGCTTATTAAGAGGTCCCAACGATGAACTCATTTCGAAATAAGTTTGCACGGCTTTCACGCCGCAAGCCCAAAAATAGCGAGGCCGGATTCAGTCTGCTCGAATTGATGATCGCCATGGTCATCTTTTTGATCATTACCGCGGCCATTTACGGACTGCTGCAGATCGGAACGTTTGACAGAAACCGTGCCAGCCGCAGATCTGACGTTCTGAAAAATGCCCGAGTGGCCGTGCATATGATTGGCCGTGATGTGTTAAATGCCGGGCTCGGTTACCATCGCCGCGGTGCGGTAGTGCCCGACAATTTTCTCACGACCAGATTCGGCGTTCCCGCCGATGTTGACGGCAACCGCGATATGCTGACCGGCGTGATCGTCGGCAATGACCGCAATACCAACAATCTCAACAGCAACACGGCGGCACGAACAGACACGATCACCTTCGCCTATCGGGATATGGACTTTAACGGCGGCAACGTCATCGACCTGTTGGGTGTGGCGGCCGTCTCCGGCAGTCCGACCGTGCCGCGTCTGACGTCCAAAACTGCCACCGGAGCCGCCGCGGCGCAGCCCTACGACCTGTTTCTGGTCGAGTCAGACACGTCGCAGATCGCAATTATGGCTACAGCCGTGAATGGTTCGAATACGATCGACGCGGCACCGACCGACCCATTGGGCATCAACCAGGCTTTGAACGGCGTCGGCAACCTCGGTAGCGTTCTACGGCAGTGCACGTCGTCAGCCGATCAGAACTGTACGACTTATTCGGCGACAGCGAAGCGGTTTTACGTCGTTAGCTATCAGGTAAAACAGGACGGCACTCTGGTCCGCGTGATCTACGGCAATAACAGGGGAGCGGCCGCATCCGCGCAGATACAGGAATTGCCGCTCGCGTACAACGTTGAGGACCTCCAGATCCAATACGTGCTTGACGACGGCACCACTTCTGACAATCCATCAGTCGGCGCTGACGGCATCGTTGGCACGCTCGACGATGATTGGCAAGGCTTCAACGACGTTCGTCAGGTTCTGATAAAGATCAGGGTCCAGTCCACGGAGGTCGATGAAAAGACCGGCCGGCCGGAATCCATCACATTGAATTCGACATTCAGCACGAGAAATTTGGGATATGACGCAGGTTAAAACATCGGGTGGTAACAAAATGATGAAGCGAACAACTGCAATTTGGGTCAAGATAAAGCAGGGCGTCACCTCGACAGCCGGGGACGATCACGGACAGCGAGGTTCGGCAATGGTCATTGCATTGATGGTCATGCTCTTGCTGATGGGATTTGTCGCTCTGGCGATCTCGCGAACGAACAGCGAGACGATCGCTTCGGCGAACGACGAGGCCGAGACCAAAGCGTTTGAGGCCGCAAATGCCAGTCTCGAGGTTCTGACTCGCAACTTCAACAAGATCTTTGAGACCAAATTGACCATCGCCCCGAGCGATGTCACCAGGATCCAGGCACAGTATCCTCCCGGATTTGATACAGCGTACACCTTTAATCAGACGGTTACTCAGACACAGGCGACCCGCGACGTCGTGCTAACAGGCGAATTCTTTCAGGGGCTGAACGCCCGTCGAGACGAGTGGCAGTTGGATTCGGTCGCGACTGACAACGCAAACGGCGTGCAGGTCGCGCTTCGGCGCAAGTTCCTAAATAACCGCATCCCGGTGTTTCAGTTCGGTATCTTTTACGACGATGATCTTGAGTTTCACCCGGGTCCGCGTTTCGATTTCGGCGGCCGCGTTCACTCGAATGGCTCGATCTTTCTCGCGGCAAGCACGGGACTCTATTTCTCGTCGAAGGTGTCAGCCGCTAACAACATCATGACCGACGTAGCCAAAAATGGTACGTCATATTCCGCCTGGGGCGATAATGTGTACGTCAGGAACGCCTCAGGTATTTTTACAAAGCTCGCCTACAATATGGGCAGCGTGTTGACCAGCCCTGCCAACGGCACACCTGTCACAACGTCACCGCTGCCGACGACCTACAAATCGGCAAACTGGAAGACGAACATGAATCTATTCCAGGGAAACCTGCTCTCGAACACTAAACCGCTGCAGCTGCCGATCAAGATCAACAGCGATATTTCACTTCAACAGTTGGATCTGGTCGAAGTTATCAAACGCGGAAAGACACCTGGAGATCTATACAACAACGGTACCGGAACCGTCGCATCACCGAGCATCGTGCCGGTCACGGCGACCACGATGGATGACAAGGTCACACAGGCCGAACGCTTTTACAATAAGACCGGTATTCGGGTAAGTCTCGCCGATAGCAAGGCAAAATTGCCTGGCTGTGCCAACGCACTAGGGACCGCCGTGACGACGCCTTGTGGTATCAGACTGGACGGCGACAGCACCGGGCAGATCTCAGGGGCCATCACCGGCGTTCGCGGTTATGTACCGAGAGCGATGACCGGCACACCGGCCTATCAGGCGACTGCGGTCAACGGCGACCGATTCAATACAGGAAACAAGGAAACCTGGATCAAGGTCGAGACGGTTGTCTTCAACCCGGCTACGCTGAATTACGATACTGCCGACATAACCCAAGACATATTAAGTCTCGGCGTGACCGACGCCCCGCCGAATATCGCATCCAATTTTGTCATTCAGGACGCCAATTACAATGCTAACGGGTATGACTCGCGTTCGGTCATCGAATTGCAGCGATTCGTAATTCCAGGAGTGACGATACCAAATACAACCGGAGCATCCGCCACTACCGGTTATTCGTCGGCGGTTAGCATTAGCGGCACAAATTACAATTATGTAATGCCGGGTACGATCTCGAACTCGACCTCCAGTAATCGGTGCACCACGGGAACACTTCCGCTGACGGCGGTAGACGGCGGCACGATCTCGTCCGGAACGAGCTATTTCCCGGGTGGCTTCTCGGGCGACAATCGGGCTCATATGAAGACTGCTGTGATCTCGGGGCTCTCCGGCAAATACGGGTGTATCGTACCGTTCCCGATCAACATGTTCGATACGAGAGAGGGGCTTTATAACGACACTTCTTCGGTATTTCGTCCGACGACAACCTATGGTTCGAACGTGCCTTGGGCTGGCGTGATGAGCGTTGTCGATATCGATGTCGGCAATTTGCGTTCTTTCCTGAGCGGCACCTGGGACACCAAAATGCCAACGGGAACGCCTTATTACACCGCGACGGGGCACGTTCTTCGCTCGACCGATATCCCGCAGAACAACGGTTGGGTCCTCTACGTGTCAGATCGGCGTGGCGATTACGATTTTGACGGCGAGTACGACATGGAGGACATATTCGGGCAGAACGACGGCATTCTGCAAGTAAGTGAAGACGTCAATCAAAACGGCACACTACAGGCAGACTACGCGAACGAGGCTGTTCGGTACACCGGCACCGGCAGCAACATCTCGCCGGATATCGCCGCCGTATTTGATCATAAGTTCTATCGCCGAGCGGTTCGTTTGAAAAACGGACAGACCGTTCCCGGATATTACGATACGGCCACGCCCGCGAACACCCGAGGGTTTACCGCTGCGACCGAGAACGGAATGTACGTCCAGGGCAATTACAATGCTACGGGCATTGCTTCGGTAGGTACGCCGACGTTGTCGACCGACTATCTGCCGCAGAATACTACCTTGCATATTCCGGCTTCTATCGCCGGTGACTCGATCACGATCTTGTCAAACAATTGGGACGACGCCAAGAGTTTCGTTTATCCGTTCAGCCTCGGCAGCCGAACATCGACCGAAACGACGCAACGATTTGCGATGCTTGGCGGCGACACCATCACATCGCTCAACGCGTCACCTAATCAGGGCGGCGGCGACCCGAAAATGAACGGTGGAGTCCATAACTTCATGCGGTTTCTGGAGAATTGGGGCACGCGATTCAACTACGCGGGTTCGCTGATCAACCTTTACAACTCGCATAATAACAACGGTGCTTTCAAATGTTGTAATAACGTTTACGACCCGCCCGAGCGAAACTGGGTGTTTGACGCATCGTTCCTGGACGTCAACCGGCTCCCGCCGGGAACGCCGTATTTTCAGAACATTCAGATGACCGGTTTCCAACGCGTCAACTAGAATTCACTTGAATGTTTGCCGGAGGAGCTCGCTCGCGCGGGCTCCTTTTGTGTTGCAATGGCGAAAATCAGGGAAAATTTGACGCAGACGAACAAATGACCGGCCGACGCTGAACAATTTCTCACACTGAGAGCATCAACAGTTGCTCTTTACTTACGATCGCCGCTGGACGGGCTATAACATTCAGCGATGCAACTATTCGTTTTTTGAACTTACGCGATGTAATATCGTATTTGTTTCGAGGATCGTTTGAGCCACGATCGCTTTGCGCGACACGATGAGGGAGCTTTCGCTTAACAATTGCAGGCTGGACAAGCGATACGACATCCGCGACGGACTCGGCCGCGGCAGCTACGCCGAGATATTTATCGCCCGTGATACGCTCGCCTCGCCCCAATCGCCGCACAGCACGGTCGTGATAAAGGCTCTTAACGTTTTTCTGCAGGACGATCTCGACGCCGACCTTGAGCGCACGTTGGTCGAGAATTTTCAGAATGAGGCTATCGCTCTTGACCGCGTCCGCCACCCGAACATAATAAGCCGGATCGGCCATGGTACCGCTCGCGATCTGAAGGGAACCGTCTTTCATTACCTCGTGCTCGAGTATCTGCCGGGCGGCGACCTGCAAAATGCGGTTAGAAAAGGACGGATCCCGCTCAAACGTTCGATCAACTATATAGAACAGGTCTGTGCCGGGCTTGCTCATGCTCATTCACGCGGGATCATTCATCGCGATATCAAACCGCAAAACCTGCTCCTGACGGCCGATCATGAGACGGTGAAAATTGCCGACTTCGGGGTTGCCCGCATCACGCTGAATGAAGCTCCGATAACACGGGTCGGCACCAACATTTACGCGCCGCCCGAGCACAGTCCGCTATCAGCAGGCCGATCTGACACACCGGCCCGGCTCACGCCCGCGGCGGACGTGTATTCACTTGCGAAATCGGCATACACGCTCATTACCGGCGAGGCCCCCAGGGCATATGCAAATAGCCCGGTCACCTCACTGCCCGATGATTTTCGGGATGAGGATTGGTCAGACGACCTCATCCGCGTTTTGCGGCGTGCGACGGCGGATGAGCCGCTTGATCGGCAGCAGAGCGTAGATGAATTTTGGAACGACCTCGCGGTCGTCCGGCAGATAATAGACGACGGCGAGGTGAGCACGGTGATCAGGCCTCGAAACGATCAGCCGCAGCCGCATGTCGCTCGCGGCTATACGCCGATAGTTCCCGCCCAGCCGAATTTTGAACCTGTTTCGGACCCGGCTTTCAGGGTCGCGGGACGCTCGGAACGAATGCAGCCTGCGATACCGCCGGAAAGGCCGGCGGTATTCGTGCCGCCCCCGCCTAAAAGTGATCTTGCTGCCGCGTCGGGTAAGGCGGCATCGCTGCCGAAACGCGAACTCCCGGACAAGCCGTCAAACCGCGGCAAGCTGCTCCGCCGGGTAATGACGTTTGCGATATTCCTTGTGATCTTTACAGGCATTTTGTATGGAACTCATTCGTACATGAGCGGCCTGGGCATCTTGCCGGCGATCTTCTCGACTGGCGGATCAAAAATGGCGGTCGCGAGCACGGACATTTTTCTGCGTTCGACGCCAAATACCGACAATGAGCCGATCGGGCTTGTTACAAAGAAGTCGAAGGTCAAGATTGTAAATTCGCAAAATAATTGGTATCAAGTTGAAGTGGTCGAACAGGGCCGCGTCAGCAATTTTCCGGCATCGGCGAGCCGCGGCTGGCTATACGGCAAATATCTCGATATCGACGGCAATTAAACGGAGAATTTCAACTGTGAGCGTTTTGGATAAAGTCAGGCGATGGATCGACGGCGACACGGCCGAGCTTGTGCTCGAACAAGCGGCCCGCGACGCTCAGGTCAAACCGCGAAGCAAGGCTGAGGAATTCATCGTCAAGATCGCGAAGGCGGTAGAGTCGGTGATGCAGGCCGAAATGGTGCCGCTGCCGCAGGGAACGACAATTATTCCAAGCGAGTACACCATATTCCTCAGCGGCGAGGACGATAAAGAATGGCAGGGCGTGAAGCGTAAGGGGCTGGAGCAAGGCCTTTATCACATCCTGGCCGAACGGGCCAAGGAGATCGCCGGCAAGAAAAAGCTCGAAACGCGCTCCTTCGTGATCGAACTAAGGATCGACGCGACGCTTGAGAAAGGCGATCTGCGGGTGCAGCACAGCTGGGAAGATTCGAACGCGAACAAGACGGGGGTGCTGGCGCGACCGAAGGCGATTCCGGAGACTCCGCCACAGGCGAGGCTGACCCCGGCGACCGCACCGGTCGTCCAGGTCCCAACCGCCCCATCACAGCCGCCGGTCAGGCCTGTTGTTACCCAGCCAAACGTAAATATTCAACAGGCAGTGCCCTTAGCTCCGGAAGAAGGCGAAGAGATGACGCACGTCGCGTCCCGGGCGGCAGAACTCTATCGACTAGAGGTCTGGCGGGGCGGCGTCAGACAGAATGTTGTTCCGATCTATCAGAAAGAGATAGTAATTGGCCGCGGTTCGCGATCAAAACCTGTCGACATTCCGCTTGCAGGCGACGTCGAGATCAGCCGACGGCATTTGACCTTAATTACGGATGGAGCCGGAAATTTTTGGGCGGTGAACGAGGGCCGCAACCCTGCTTCGGTCAATAACTACGAACTACCTGCAGGTAGGCGATTCGCGCTGGCACCGGGAGCTGCGCTGAATATTTGCAGCTATATGCTCCGGATCCAGCCGAAGTAGTATTTAAGACCGTTTACCGGTAGCCGGCAAATAGCCTGTAAGAAGAAGATCGGTCGGCTGCGTCCCGCTCTCGATGGCCTGAATCAATTCGCGGAGAGTGCGTTCCGCATTCGAGACGACGTCCGCCGGATAATTATAGAACCGCGTATTTTGCTCAAACTCCTCGATGTCCAGAACCTGAGACCTCCCGTCCGGCCACACAATGAGATCGATGTCCAAGTCAATGTAGTCCAATTGATCGCCGTTGAGCGAATAGGGCATCGAGACGTTGTAATAGAAGTTGCGGAGCGAACCGTCCGGTTCGTGAAAGCGAAAGACGTTATACCATTGTCCCGGCCAAAAGAACTCATATGAGAGTGTTCCCGCGGCGATACTTCCCAGATCCGGATGTTCTGTGTCGCGGGCAAAACTTCCAAAAAGTACCAGTGCCGGCCCATTAATATCGACCGGACGACATCGCCAAGTTCGATTGACCGTTCCGTCGAACTTACGGGAATTTACGGTAAAGTTGACGCCCTGCATCAAGATGCAGATTCGGTCCTGACCACCAATACGGAACAATGTGCGTGATGGACGACCGAATGAGAGACCGAACCAAGCAGCAAACGCTCCCAACGCTTGTAACCGTGTGAACCGATAACGATAAGGTCGGCGTGAATATCCTCGGCGGTTTCGACGATACGGCTGTCCGGCGACCCAAAGAGTACGTCGCCATCGATACTGACGCCGGCATCGTGCAACTCGGCCTTCAAACGAGCGATCGCGTCCTCGACCACCTTTGAGGCTGATTCACGAGCGGTCTTTTCCAATTCAGTGGTGTCGGGCAGATAGCCGCCATAAATGTCAACCGCAAGTGGAACGGCCATATCAACGACACTGATGACCCGTACAGAGTCGTCATTGCTGAGCTTCATCCGTGTGACCATATCAGCCGCCGCTTCGCTATGTTTGGTTCCGTCTGTGGCAAGTAGTATCTTCATTGAGCCCTCCGAGGGTGTTTTGGTTGACCAGGATCAACCGTATTCTAGCCATTTTTGAACAAAAAGAGAACTGCACAAGGCTATTCGCCGTCTTCCGGATCCGGCCTGCCCGTGTAGTTGCTCCGAAGTTTGTTGAGAATATTAAAGAGGATCATCCGCTCGGTCTCATTCAGGCACGAAAGGCAATATTCTTCGAGCTCCAGCCACTGGGCTTCGATCTGAGGCCGCATCGTGATCCCGAGCGGCGTCAGGAATATCCTCGTCGAGCGGCCGTCGTCGTCGTACCGGGCACGCTCAACGAGATTTACATCGATCAGGCCCTTGATCATCTTGTTGATCGTAGGGGCAGCGATGTCGAGCTTTTTTGCAAGATCGATCTGGCGTTGACCGTCCTTTTTCCAAAGCTCAAATAGTACGAAGATCTGTCCACCGTGCAGGCCGATCTCGCCCATCCGGCGTTCGAGGGAATTGCGAAAGGCGGTCGAGACCTTTGCCAAAAGGAAGCTGACGGTGGATTCGAACTTGATCAACTCGGCCATTGTGCTGTTAACTCCGGGGCTTAAATCAATGGTTTGCAGGCAAATAATCAACAATTAGCGGGGCAATTAAAGATTATTAGCCTGCTAATCAAAATTAGTTAGCGTGCTAATAATCAAACATTAGCACGGTATCCATTATTTCGAAAGTAGGCTAAGATTTATTTATGGAAAACGTTGAAAAGCTGAAAAATGCCCGCAATTTACTGCTTAAGCTTCACAAAGTGATGATCGATTTCGAACGGGAGCTTCACGAGGCGGTCCACGGTCCGCTCACTGCAGGGCAATTCTTGAATGTTCTGATCGAGAACGAGGACTTCGCCTGGCTGCGAAAATTCTCGATGCTGATCGTTGAGATCGACGAGATGTTCGACCTGAAGGACGGTATTACCTCGGACCTGGTCGATGCCAATCTTGCCAAGATATCCGAACTCGTGGAAATGAGGGAAGAAGACGAGTATTTTCGGGCAAAATATCGAAATGTTGTCCAGCAGCACAGCGATGCGGCGTCGTTGCAGAGTGAATTGCGTTCGATGTTCGGGTAGTTCGGTCGGGAAGGATAAATTGCTTAGGTCAAAAGGACATAAGCGGAAACGGGTGGGCCGTTCCCGCTCGACCTTAAATAGGCGAAGGCAGATCAGCCGCGGCCGCTTTTTTTCCAATCGGCCATAAAGCCCTCCAGGCCCTTATCGGTCAGGGGGTGCTTAACCAATTGCTGTATGACCTTGAAAGGGATCGTGGCGACGTCGGCACCGGCAAGAGCGCAATCGACAATGTGCATCGGGTGGCGGATCGAAGCGGCCAGAACCTCGGTCGCAAAGCCGTAATTGTCATAGATTTGGACGATATCGCGGATCAGCTGCATGCCGTCCTGGCCAATGTCGTCGAGGCGGCCGATAAAGGGCGAAATGTAGCTTGCTCCGGCCTTTGCGGCGAGCAGGGCCTGGGCCGCCGAGAAGCAAAGCGTGACGTTGACCTTTGTTCCCTCGGCACGAAAGATGCGGGTCGCCTTGAGCCCATCGAGCGTCAAGGGGCATTTGATGACGACATTTGGTGCAATGCTTGCTAATTCGCGGCCTTCACGGATCATGCCTTCAGCGTCAAGAGCGGTGACCTCGGCTGAGACGTCGCCTTCGACGATCGAGCAGATCGCGGCAATATGCTCCTTAAAATCAACATCACCCTCCTTTGCGACCAGCGATGGATTAGTGGTGACGCCATCGATAAGGCCTAATTCGGCGGCTTCCTTGATCTCAGCTAAATTTGCGGTGTCTATAAAAAATTTCATAATTTAAGATCTGATTGTTTGGTTTTGAAAAGATACGTGTTGGTCTCTAAACGACAGGGTTCGAAAGCGTTCCGATGCCCTCGATCTCTACCTCGCAGATGTCTCCGGAGTTCATTTTCGATACGCCTGACGGGGTGCCGGTCGCGATCACATCGCCCGCGTTCAGCGTCATCATATTTGAAATATATCGTATCAGAAAGTCGACGGGGAAGACCATTTGGGACGTGCGTCCGTGTTGGCGGACTTCGCCGTTCACGCGCGTCGTTACCGAAATGTCGGTCGTATCAAGTTCCGTCTCAATGAACGGCCCGATCGGGCAGAAAGTGTCAAACGACTTGGCACGGGTGAATTGACCGTCCTTTCGCTGCAGGTCCCGTGCGGTAACGTCATTGAGGCACGTAAAACCGAAAACATAGTCCATCGCGTCGTCGGTGTCGGTGAGCCGCTTGCATTTCCTTGAAATGACGACGGCAAGCTCACCTTCGTGCTCGACCTGATCGGACTGCGGCGGGATGACGATCGGATCGGCGTTGTAAATTATCGCCGACGGAGCCTTGAGGAAAAGCAGCGGTTCAGCCGGCACATCGTTTCCCAGTTCCTTGGCGTGATCGGCATAGTTACGGCCGACACAGACTATCTTCGACGGCGAAACGGGCGGCAGCATGGTCACATCGGCCAGATCGAAACTTGCAACGTGTTCGGAGAGTATATCGCCGAAAACGTGAACACGGTCGCCGTCGATGATACCGATATGGGTCTCGTCGTCAAAGGTGAATCTGCAGATCTTCATAATTTCCTATCTGGTGGTTTCGGTCACGACCTCGGAAGGTTCGCTGACGTTGCCTACGTTGTCGGTTGCCGTGATGTAATAAAAATACTGTTTTGATGGCTCGACCGACGTGTCCTGGAATGTATTTGCCTTCAATAGCTTAGACGTTACAAGTTGCCATTTGTCTTTAGGTAGTTGCGGGTCGGTCGAACGATAGATCGAGTAACCGGCGATGTCCTTTTCCGGGTTGATGGCAAAGAAGATCGATATCACATTTTGCCCGACCGCCAGAGTGATGGCCGCAGGGGCACTGGGCGCGAATGTATCGAACGGTTTTAGCCTGAGGATGTTGGTTTCAAGACTTTCGATCGGCGTTGCATCTTTTCCGACCGAAACGGCCCGCACGAAGTAAAAGTATTCCTTACCGAACTCGAAAAACTCATCCGCGTACGACGGGTTAGCCACAGGGGACTTATTCAGGAGCTTTCCAGGCTCTTTTTCCGACGTCGACCGGTAAATATTGTAACCGAGAAGGCTGACGGGCGACGTGCCGTCGATGTTCTTGTCAGGTGCCCGCCATGTCAGGGTGATCGAGTCCTGCGAGAGTGAATAGGCTAGTTCGGTAGGGGCGACCGCAACCTTGGCGGTCGGTTCGATCAGCAAAAAGTTTGAGAACGCCGCCTTTTGCCCGGAAGCATTGGCAAAGCGCATTGCATACCGGAGCCGCGCCGCCTGGCCGGCAAATTCCAGATTGTCTGTATGCTGCAGGCCTTTAAGACCGAAATCCGACTCCTTTATCGAGAGGGTAGCGATGAGCGTACTTTTGGACGCAAATTCTTCCTCCGAAAGCGTTTTCGGGGCTGACGAAGGCTCTGCCAGACGGTATATATCAACACGGTCGATATTCAGCACGCTTGAACGTCCGGCATTGGCCGCAGGCATCGTCCAGGAAAGAATTACCTGATTACCGCGCTGATAGCCACTGAGTTCAACACGCTGGGTCACACGTTCTTTCGGCGGTACAGGCGGCTTGCGTACACCGCAGCCGGATGCAAGGCTCACGATAGCCGCGACCGCAACTGTTGCGGCTGCAAGGCCGACACCTGTCGATTTGATCCTTTTTATTATTGATCGAATTGCGTTGATGATCGTCATTGGGTGCAGTCTAGAGGATGTACTGACGGAGATTCGGGTCCAATGACAGATCGCTCAATTTGTCATTCACATAATTGGCATCGATGACCTGTCTTTTTTGTTCAAGTTCGCCGCCCAAAAAGCTTATCTCTTCCAGAAGTTTTTCAACCAATGTGTGGAGCCTCCGCGCTCCGATATTCTCGGTATTCTTATTGATCTCCTCAGTGAGCTCAGCCAGACGGTCAATCGCATCGCCGGTAAACTCAAGATCGATACCTTCGGTGCTCAAAAGGGCCTGATATTGTTTGATCAGCGAGTTTTTAGGCTGGACCAGGATCCGCTTCAGATCATCGATCGTGAGCGACTCGAGTTCGACGCGGATAGGGAAACGGCCCTGGAGTTCAGGAATGAGGTCCGACGGCTTGGCAACATGGAATGCACCAGCGGCAATGAACAGGATGTGTTCCGTGCTGACCATTCCGTACTTTGTATTGACGTTGGTCCCCTCGACTATCGGCAAGAGGTCTCGCTGAACGCCCTCACGTGAGACGGCCGGGCCGCCGCCGGCTTCGCGGCCGGCTATCTTGTCGATCTCGTCGAGGAATATTATTCCGGATTGCTGAGCTCGATCCAGTGCTGCCCGGGCCACCTGCTCCATATCGACGAGGCTTTCTTGCTCGTCACGCAGCATGTATTCGCGTGCCTCTGCAAGTTTCATCTTTCGCTGGACCGTCTTTGCAGGGAACATATTCCCGAGCATGTCGCGGAGGTTGACGCCCATTTCCTCCATACCCTGGCCGCCGATGAAGTCGATCGTTGCATTTGAGCGATCTGTGGTGTCGAACTCGATCAGACGGTCATCGAGGCTGCCGTTTCGGAGCTGTTCACGAAGCTTTTCGCGGGTCCGCATAAGCGGCGGTTCAGCGGGTTCGCTCTCAGTGTCGGGTTCGATGCCGTAATGCGTCTCAACCGGCGGCAAGAGAATGTCGAGGATCCGTTCTTCGACATTTTGAGCCGCTCGAACGGCGACGTCCTCGACGGCGGCCTGTTTCGCCATATCGACGGCAACGTCGGCAAGTTCGCGGACCATACTCTCAACATCGCGGCCCATATAGCCGACCTCGGTGAATTTCGAGGCTTCGATCTTGATGAAAGGCGAATTCGCGATGCGAGCCAAACGGCGGGCTATCTCGGTCTTGCCGACGCCGGTCGAACCGATCATTAGTATATTTTTGGGCAAAACGTCGGCGGCCATGTCGGCCGGCAGTTTTTGGCGGCGGATCCGGTTGCGCAGAGCAACGGCCACGGCCCGCTTTGCGGACGTCTGTCCGACAACGTACTTGTCGAGCTCGGCGACGATCTGCTTCGGCGTGAGATCGTCCAATTTTGGTGCGGCGGCCGCGGTCTCGCCGCCTAGGTAAATTGCCATTTAGATTTCTTCAACCGTTATCTCAGAATTGGTATAAATACAGATCTCGCCGGCGATCCGCAGGCTTTCTTCGGCGATCTCGCGGGCTGACAGCGGAGTATGCCTGATCAGGGCTCGAGCGGCCGCGAGGGCGTACATACTGCCGGAACCGACCGCGAGCAGTCCGTCGTCGGACGAAATGACATCGCCTTTCCCCGAGATCAGGAAAGCGTCAGCCGCATCGGCGACTATTAATAGAGCCTCAAGATTGCGAAGGTATTTATCGGTACGCCAATCCTTGCTGAGTTCGATAGCGGCACGCTCAAGCTGCCCTTGAAATTGCTCAAGCTTGGTCTCGAAACGGGCAAGCAGCGAAAACGCGTCGGCGGTTGAACCCGCAAATCCCGTCAGGATCTTGCCGTTAAGTAGGCGACGGACTTTTCTGGCATTGCCCTTGATAACGGTCTCGCCGAGCGTGACCTGGCCATCGCCGGCCATTGCGACACGTCCGTCGCGGCGTACAAGCAGGACGGTTGTGGAACGAATACGCGATTGGTCTGGATTATTCATCAAACCTCAATGATAAGTGTTTAATTTCAAATGCTCAAATTGACATCATTGGTGTATTTGATTGAACATTGAAGAGTTTATGAGTGGTCGTCCAAAGATCGGCATTACGATGCGGCTCGAGATCGAAACCAGGCGTTTCTATCTCGGGCGAGACTATTCCGAGGCGATCGTGTCGGCGGGCGGCGATGCGGTGCACATCGGCCTTATTCCGGACAAAGAATACATTGAATCGACCCTGAATGGCCTGGACGGTATATTGCTGCCTGGGAGCGACACGGACGTCGATCCGCACTTCTACGGCGAAGAACCGCACCGAAACCTAAAAAGAGTTGTGCCGGAAAAGGACGAAACCGACCGAATGGTGATAAATGCAGCTGAGAAACTACATTTACCCATCCTTGCTATCTGTTACGGAATGCAGGCACTTAATGTTGCACGCGGCGGCAGCTTGGTACAGGACATCGATTCGCAGATCGTCGATCCGGTGAAGCACGAACAGGGTATTCCGCTGGCTCGCGGTTCGCACACGATAACTTACTCGCCGAACTGGCTCTTATCGGATGCCGCCGATGACATCTCCAGGAGTTCGGCGGTCCGCGTGAACTCGCACCACCATCAGGCGGTCGGGCGGGTCGGAGGGTCGCTAGAGGCGGTGGCGTTCGCGGCGGACGGCGTGATCGAGAGCATCCAGGATACAAGGGGCGGTCGAATGGTGCTGGGGGTGCAATGGCATCCGGAGTTGTCCTGGGCGGACGACCGACTGTCTCGAACGATCTTTGAGCGTTTTGTAGCAAATTGTGCCGAAACGAGGGGCCAGCGTGCATCGGGCCCGGCATGATGCGGCATCACTTTAACAAGTCCCGTAAGCATTGTTTATTCTGGATGTTACAGGCGGAACTTAAGGTTACATATTAATACGTTGGCTGGCGAAAGGCCGAAAGCGGCGTTTTTAGAAATTGATGGACAATCCAATAGTGATCGGAATTTTATCCTGGTTCATCCCCGGCGGCGGGCACTTGATCCAAAAGCGTTTGAAACGGGGCATTATCATTGCCGCGGTGATATGGACTCTCTTTATCATCGCCGTGCTGAGCGGCGGGTCGCATTATCCCGGATTCGAATTCAAGGACGGGGCGCTTTTGTACCTGCTTAACTCGTTTGCGAGGCTCGGAAACGGCCTGGGTGCCGTGATCAGCTGGATCGTCGCTTCGCGTCCGGCCCCCAATGTTGCGGCGCTTGCAACGTTCGAATACGGCGGAAGATTTCTCGAGGTGGCCGGACTTCTCAATTTTCTTGCAGTACTTGACGCGGTGGACATTTCGTTGGGGAGGAAAAAATGATCCATTTTCTGTATCTTGTCGCATTTGCATTCCTTGTTTCGGTCGCTTTTGGCGTCTTTTCTGACGGTACGAACCGAGATCGCGTCATTTATGCCGGCAAGACGTTCCTCCAATTTGTCGTAGTAAGTCTTGTCTTAGCCTGGATATTGTATTTTATCCCTTGGTGATCAGATGGCTTTGATCGAAACCGAAAGCCTGGTCCTGAAATGCTATAGCCTTGCCGAAGCCGACAAGATCGTAGTGCTCTTTACGCAGGATCACGGGATCGTGCGAGCCGTTGCGAAAGGAGCAAAGCGGCTGAAAAGCAAGTTCGGGAGCGGGCTTGAGCCATTTTCGGTGGTTCGCATCACGTACTTTGAAAAAGAGGTCGTCGAACTGGTGTCAGTGCAGAAGATCGAGCTACTGCGGTCGTATTTTGCGGCTGCCAGTGACCCCGAGTTCCTGAACAAGTTCTCATATCTTGCCGATCTGCTGGCCGCCCTTTTACCGCCACATGATCCGAACGAGACCATTTACCGGATGGTCAAGGCATGTCTCAATACGGCCGAGGCAGATGGTTCGGGCCTGACAGCCATCGGAGTGTACTTTGAATTGTGGCTGCTTCGGTTGAACGGTTTGCTGCCTGATTGGAGCCGCTGCAGCGATTGCCGGCGTGAATTTCGAGAGTCCGACGTCGCAGATGTTACCGCTAATTTCCATCTGCTATGTTCGAACTGCCGGAGGGCGGCGTCCGGCCGCCCGATTGACGAACGCCATCGGGCGATATACGCGGCGGTCCTGCGGTTGTCGCCGGACCAGTTCGCCGGAATTCATGGAAATGACCGCTCGCATCTGATCGAGCTGTCAAATGTTTTGAAACGGATAATCTCGCAGGCGATAGGTCGCGAGATCGCAGGCGAGCGGTCATTCTCAACCTTTAACGCACGGTAAATGAAGCAAATAGGGCGACTTATCTCAAGATACCTGGTACAGGCCATATTGCCTTACTTCGTATTTTCGTGGCTTGTCCTAAGCGTCATTTTGTTTGTCCAACAGGCAGGCCGGTTCTCGGATATCTTTTTCAATGCTAACATCCCGGTCAATCTGATCTGGCAATTGACCGTGGCCCTGGTTCCGAACGTGATCGCCTTTACATGTCCGATGGCGATGCTCGTCGGCACCATCATCGGCCTGTCTAAAATGCAGGGTGACAGCGAATTGACTGCGATCAGGGCAGCCGGCGTCGGAAATCTGCAGGTGGTCGTTCCGATCGTAATACTCGGGATCGCTCTCTCGATCTTTGCCTTTGTCGTCAATATTCGAGGTGTGCCGATGGCCGCCGCACTGGTCCGTAGCGTTGCGTTGCAAACGTCGATCAGAAAGCTCGAGTCACCGATCGAGCCGGGTGTTTTCAACTCAGAAGTTGCCGGCTATACGATCTACGTCAAAGATGGCGACCTCGAAGCGGGAACATGGAAGAGCCTTTTTATTTTCCAAAAGCAGCCCGGTTCGGGTGATATGCGTCTGATAACGTCACGCGAGGGCCGTATCGACGTTTCCGGGCAATTGTCGGAACTCGTCTTGCAGAATGCGACGGTAACGACCATCCCGGGTGATACGCTGGCCGGAAAATTTGCTTCGGAGAATATCGGCGAGGTCAGACTGGCCATTCGCACCAAGAGAAGCGAGTTGATCGAGCGACTGAGCGGGTCGAACAGTACGCCGGAAGAACTAGGGTTGGCCGAACTCTCAGAATACGCAAAAGGCAAAGAAGGGAAGGACCGGATCGAAGCCGAACTTCTGTGGCAGCGGAGGATCATTCTTTCGATCTCGCCCCTGATATTTTGTTTGCTCGGAACTGCGATGGTGCTTCGATTCAATAGGAGCGGCCGAGGTTTTGGGGTATTTCTCTCGATCCTCGGACTTTTGGGTTTCTACTTGTTGGCATTTTCCGGGGAGCAATTGGCACGGACCGGGAGGATCTCGGTTTTGGCCGCCGGTTTGATGCCGGTCGTAGGAAGCGGGATCGCTATTGCCTGGCTGAGCCTGTCGCGACGGTTAAACTACCTCAGCGGTTGGGGAGAGCGGATCGCCGGCGTCTGGCACTCGGTATTCAGGCCGAAAGAAAAGCTCCAGTCGCGAAATCTGTTTGTTGATATAACCACCGGCTTGGGGGATTTTGACCTATTGGTCAACCTCGTACGCTATTTTGTGCTTACCGTCATATTCCTTTTGATCATTTCAACCGTTTTTACGGCTTTTGAACTGTGGCGGTTCGCCGGTGTAATCGATGGCGGGGTTTGGCTGCTGACAAAATACCTTTTCTATCTGGCGCCGTTTTTGTACCTGTACTTTGCACCGTCAGCCGCGATGGTTGCCACGCTCGCGACCTATGTGATCAAGTCGAGGCAAAACGAGATCGTTACCTGGATCTCCGCCGGCAAAAGCGCGTATCGGCTGCTTGCTCCGTGTTTTGTGCTAATGATCCTTTTGGGCGGGATCAACTGGGTGATCCAGGAGAAGGTCGCTCCGATTTCTAACCAGGTACAGGACTCGTTCCGAAATCAGATCAGAAAAGGGCCGCTGCAGCAGGGTGCGGGTGGAAGGTACTGGGTTGCCAGCGGCAGCCGTATCTACTCGTTCGAGGTGCCTCCCGGGCCGGCCGGTCGAGTTGCAGTCAATGATCGCTCGAAACATAATTCTGCGTCCGATAACGAAATAGCGTTTGATGTAGGGGAGCGAGCACGGGGAAATGGACGTCATAATCATGGCGGTCACCGAGATCGGGCCGCGTCTGATAACGCAAAAGTGTCGTTTGGTGCAGTCCTTGCGGTCGGTGGACGGCTAGCGGCATTCGCCGCTCCGGGGACCTCGGCGCTCGCACTGTTTTACAGTGCGTCTGATAACGAGAAAGCTGCCCCGCAATGCTCGAAGGGGTGCGCGTCCGACTTGGTGGTTTATGAATTTTCCGGCGACCAAACGAAATTGCAAACTGTGTACCACGCCGAAAAGGGCGAGTACACGCAGGGAAGTGTCCGGCTCTTGGGCAGGGTCGATCGCTTAGACGTCGGCGATGGCCGGATCTCTAAGCAAGAGACGGGTACGCTTGACCTTGCGGATGAGCAAAATCCATTCAATGAGATAATCGCCAAACCGAGTCACATGACATCGGCCGAGATCTCAGAACGTATCAAGACGAGCGAATCTGATGTTGAATCGCGAAGCTTTTCGGTAGCGCTGCAAAAACGCTATTCTTCGCTGCTTTTGCCATTCGTGATCGCTCTCTTCACAGCTCCATTTTCGCTTTCGCTTAGCCGAAAGGGAAAGGTTATCACGGTTGGCTATGCTGTCGGGCTTTGGCTACTTTATACAGGAACCACAAGCATTTTTGAACAGATGGGAATGAACGGCGTGCTGAGCCCCGCGATCGCCATTTGGAGCCCGATCGTGATGTTTTCGATGCTTGGTGTATATCTGGTCGCAAGGGTCCGGACGTAGAAGAATACGGAGTTAAAAAAGAAAAGAGCCTGGCATTGACCAGGCTCTTTCGCTTACCAAAAAAGAGATAGGGAACTAGGTTCCAGTTTCCCAGCTGCTCATATATTCCAGCATCTCCGGTGTCAATTCGTCGATCGAAACGCCCATTGCACGGAGTTTAAGAGATGCGATCTCCTGATCGACCTCCTTGGGCAGAATATGCACGCCGGCAGCAAGTTTGCCCTGATTCTTGACCAGGAATTCGGCGGACAATGCCTGGTTTGCGAACGACATGTCCATAACCGATGCCGGATGGCCTTCGGCTGCTGCGAGATTTATAAGACGTCCTTCGCCAAGTACGATCACGCTCTTGCCGTCGTTCTTAGAATATTCTTCGACGAACGGGCGACGCTTGTTAACCGCGCTGGACATTTCACGAAGTGCGTCGAGGTTAAGCTCGAGGTCAAAGTGGCCGCTGTTGCAAACGATCGCACCGTCCTTCATCACTTCGAAATGTTCCTTGTCGATGACGTGACGGTTGCCGGTCACCGTTACGAAGAAATCGCCGATCTTGGCAGCTTCCTTCATCGGCACAACACGCATGCCGTCCATGACCGCCTCGATCGCCTTGATCGGATCGATCTCGGTGACGACCACGTTAGCACCCAGTCCACGGGCACGCATCGCGACGCCCTTACCACACCAACCATAGCCGACGACGACTAGCGTCTTTCCGGCGAGAAGGATGTTGGTCGCGCGGATGATGCCGTCCAGCGTCGATTGGCCTGTACCGTAACGGTTATCGAAGAAATGCTTCGTCTGAGCATCGTTGACCGCAATCGAAGGGAAGGTGAGCACACCCGCCTTGACCATCGCCTGGAGGCGAACGATACCGGTCGTCGTTTCTTCCGTCGTTCCGATAAGGTTATTGATCAGCTCGGGCTTCTCCTTGATCATCGTCGCGACAACGTCTGAGCCGTCATCGATGATCAGGTTCGGCATGGTATCGAGAGCGGCCTTGACGTGACGCACGTAGGTGTCGGTCGATTCGCCCTTGTGTGCCATGACCGGGATGCCCCAGTCAGCCACAAGAGAGGCGGCGACGTCGTCCTGGGTCGAAAGCGGATTTGACGCGATCAGGAGCGATTCAGCTCCGCCGGCCTGCAGCGTTCGTGCGAGATTCGCCGTTTCGGTCGTGATGTGAGCACAGGCGACCAGTTTGACACCGGCAAGTGGCTTTTCAGCCTCAAAACGCTCACGAATGAGACGAAGTACCGGCATTTCGCGGTCCGCCCACTCTATGCGCTGTTTGCCCTCCGGGGCCAAATTGATGTCTTTGATGTCGTATTGCATTGATGTTCCTGGATTAGCCATTGGTACCGATCCCTTTATGTGATTCTGCCGCGAGCCTCAGGGCTTCGGCCTTGTTCGTAACTTCCCACGAGAATTCGTCGTTCTGACGTCCAAAGTGGCCGAATCGAGCGGTTTGCTTGTAGATCGGGCGGCGGAGGTCGAGCGTTTCGATGATCGCCTTGGGCGTTAGGGTAAAGTTCTCGCGAACGATGTCAGCGATGCGCTCGTCGTCGATCGTTCCGGTGCCGTGACTGTCGATCAAAACTGAAACCGGTTCTGCAACACCGATAGCATAAGCTAACTGAACAGTACACTTATCGGCAAGGCCGGCCGCTACCACATTCTTTGCGATGTAGCGGGCCATGTACGCTGCCGACCGGTCAACTTTTGTCGGATCCTTGCCCGAAAAAGCACCGCCACCGTGCGGTGCATAACCGCCGTAGGTGTCAACGATGATCTTACGTCCGGTTACGCCGGCATCGCCCATCGGGCCGCCGATCACGAATTTCCCGGTCGGATTGATATGGTACTTGGTGTTATCGTCGATCATTTCGGCAGGAATTACCGGTTTGATAACGTGCTCCATGATGTCGGCACGGATGTCCTCGATGTCGAGGTCCGCCGTTTGCGACGAGATAACGACCGCTTCGACACGAAATGGACGGCCGTCTCGATATTCGATCGAAACCTGCGACTTGCCATCCGGACGAAGGTAGGGAATTGTGCCATCACGACGTACCTGCGACAAACGGCGGGTCAGATTATGAGCCAACTGGATCGGCATCGGCATCAGTTCAGGCGTTTCGTTACATGCGAAACCGAACATCAGGCCCTGGTCGCCGGCGCCGCCGGTATCGACGCCCTGAGAAATGTCAGGCGATTGTGTTCCGATCGCGTCGATCACGCTGCAGGTGTTCGAGTCATAGCCGAACTCAGCGTTGTTGTAGCCGATCTCTTCGATGGTTTCGCGAATGATCTGCTTGTAATTGACGTCGGCCTTTGTGGTGATCTCACCGGCAACGACCGCTAGTCCGGTCGTAACGAGTGTTTCGCAAGCTACACGAGCCGTCGGGTCCTGAGCGAGGATCGCGTCGAGGATCGCATCAGAGATGTGATCGGCGATCTTGTCCGGGTGGCCCTCGGTGACCGATTCAGACGTGAATAAAAAATTTCCGTTACTCAATTGTTTACGTAACTCCTTTTATCGGGTTGTATTAATTGGAATCTGCTTTAGATAACAAAACAATAAGTGTATCGCCTAAGGCTGCCGCTGTCAAAGTAACAGCGGTGCGTGACGTCGACGATGTCAATACAACAATGAAGTATCGCATAAAGGTCGAACGCGGATCCCGGGCAATTAGTCATAGCTGCATGAAAAGTTGCATGAAGCGGTCGGTCATGAGCCGATCGGGGGGAACTCGGCCAAAGGCTTACCCAGGCGGGATCTGAACGACGGCAATAATATCCGTTGCGTCTGATAATAGAGATTATGTAATACACCCGGCGGGCGGCCCGACGATCCGTTAGCCGATCAATTCAGGCCAATCCTCACCGGGCGTCTGCTCGTCGTCATCGATATTGTCATTTTGCGGGCTCGAAGCGGCGGAGAGGTCAAGTACCCGCTGCTCGACAAATATCGGGCAATCCAGTCGCAGAGCCAGAGCGATCGCGTCGGATGGACGTGCATCAAGAAAGACCGCGTCACCCTTTTTGTCCAAAAGCTCGATACGGGCGTAGAAAGTATTTTCGGAAAGATCCGTCACCACGACGCTTGACGCAAGGAGCCCGCATTCGATTATCACATTCCGCAAGAGGTCATGTGTCATCGGGCGTTGCGGCACGATCTTTTCGATCTCGAGAGCGATCGCGTTGGCCTCGAAGGCTCCAACCCAGATCGGAAGCACGGCCTCGCTCTCGACGCCCTTAAGCACGACGATCGGTGTGTTTGTGTTGGGATCCATTATCAGGGCCCCGATCTTGACCTCGACCATTTTTGGGTCGGACTGCATATTCATCTTAGAGTTTCGCCGAACAATGAATTCGCCTTGATCTGTGTAATGCGAACGTCCACGACCTGTCCGATCATTCCGGGGTCGCCGACAAAATTGACGAGCTTTTGACAGGTGGAGTGGCCGGTAAGCCCGCCTTCCGTACGAGTCGAGGTCCGCTCGACCAAGACCTTAAGCACTTTATTAAGATACCGCTGCAACCTAATGTGCTGTATACGTTTCTGGGCTCGTTCGAGCTCGATGAAGCGCCTTGTTTTCTCGTCGGCACTGACGTCGTCGACCATTTCAAATGCCGGCGTACCGGGCCTCGGCGAGTACTTGAAAATGTACGCGCTGTCGAAGCCGCAATATTCGACCATTCTTACAGACTCCTGAAAATCCTTTTCTGTCTCACCGGGAAACCCGACGATAATATCTGTTGTCAGCGCGATGTCTTTGCTCGAAGACCGCAATCGATCGATCTTTTTAAGATATTTTTCGATGGTATGGCCGCGTTTCATTGCCGCGAGCACCTTTGAACTCCCGGACTGGACTGGCAAATGGACCCAATTGCAAAGGTTTTCGTGTGATTCGATAGCATCCACTATGTCGTCATTGAAATCGCGAGGGAACGAGGTCGTGAATTTTACCCTTTCGATCCCGGTGGCTGCAACGGCCCGCAATAGTTTTGAGAAGGCCGACTTCCCTTCAAATCCTTCGAGTCCTGAATCGCTCTCAGGCCTGTAACTGTTGACATTTTGGCCGATCAAATGGACTTCTCTGACGCCATTGCGTCGTAATTCAAGCACCTGCCTGACGATCTCCGAAGCCAGGAGGCTCCGCTCGCGGCCCCTCGAAAATGGGACGATACAGTAGGTGCAAAATTTGTTACACCCCTCGATAATCGGCAAAAAAGCTATGTATGGAGAATGGCGATGCTTGTCGGCGACTGTCCAGTCGTAATTGGCTTCGCGGTCGCCCAGGTCGACGATTGCATCGTCCGTGGAAAGCGTCTTCGCGATGGCGTCAGCGACACGGCCGACAGCTTGAGTGCCAAGCACGAAGTCCACACCCTCGATCTTCGAGAAGAGCGTTTCACCCTCAAGCTGGGCGACACAGCCCATCACGCCGACGATCGGTTTGGGGCGATCCGCATGGCGCAAATGGCCAACGCGAGTGTAAAGTTTCTGTTCCGCTTTTTCGCGAACTGAGCAGGTATTGAAGATAACTACGTCGGCATCATCCTCGATCTCCGTCATTTCGTAACCTCGGTTAGCAAGCGTCGTCGAGATCCGTTCTGAATCAGAGACGTTCATTTGACAGCCGTAGGTTTCGAGATAAACTTTTTTCATAACATGCCGAACGAGACCAAATACAAGCCGTTTTCAGCCAAGGATTTCGTCCATCTTCATTTGCATTCAGATTATAGCCTGTTGCAAAGCACAATCCAACTCAAGCCGTTGGCGAAACGGCTCGAAGAACTGGACCTCAAGGCGTGTGCGATTACCGATTACGGCAATATGTACGGTACAGTCTCGTTTTACAACACGATGTCGTACGGCGGCATAAAGCCGATCATTGGATACGAGGCCTACCTTGCTCCTGGCAGCAGGACCGAGCGCAGTTCGGCATTGAAGGCGGGCGAGAAGCCTTTCTATCGGCTGGTGCTTCTGGCAAAAGACCTAGACGGCTATAGAAATCTCGCCGTATTGGCTTCAAAGGCTTTCACTGAGGGCTTTTTGCACCGGCCCCGGATCGACCTTGAATTGCTTGCCGAGTATTCCAAGGGACTTATCGGATTGTCCTCAGGGCCGGAAGAGATCGTCGGCCATTTTCTCAATACGGGCAATGCTCAACGAGCACTTGAAGTTGCGAAGGCACTTGAGGATATTTTTGGTAAAGGACTCTTTTATTTAGAGATACAGGATCATTTCGAGCCATCGGCGGTCGCCGCTACCCGTAAGGTCATTGAGTTTGCGAATGAAGCAGATCTTCCGTTGGTGGCAACCAACGACGTTCACTATCTTAACCGCGACGATGCGAGGGCTCAGCAAGCTCTGATCGCCTTGGCTGACGGACGTACCCTCAGCGAAAGCGCACGAACGACGCCCGAGACGTCCCTGCGTTACCTGCGTTCCGCCGAAGAGATGTGGGACATTTTTGGCGGCGAATTACCCGAAGCACTCACAAATACGGTTAAGATCGCCGAGATGGTCGATTTCGAGATGCCGCAGGGCGACAAACACCGTCAATTGCCGAAATATCCGATACCACCGGAATTCTCTTCGATGAACGAAGATGATTATTTCGTCAAGGTGCTAAATGACGGGTTTGAGGAGAGAAAGCGGACCGAATGGGAGCCGTTGATGGCCGCAGGGAGGCTCAAGCACAGCATCGAAGAGTACCGCGAGCGTCTCGAGATCGAGATCTCGACGATCAAACGAATGGGATTTCCCGGATATTTCTTGATCGTGTGGGATTTTATTCGATACGCCCGTGAAAAGGACATTCCGGTCGGGCCGGGACGCGGTTCGGCGGCAGGCTCGCTAGCGGCTTACTGTATGCGGATCACTGATGTGGATCCGCTTCAACACGAACTTCTTTTCGAGCGTTTTCTCAATCCCGAGCGAGTTTCGATGCCGGATATCGACATCGATTTCTGTATTAGAGGGCGCGGTGACGTGATAGATCACGTGACCGAGCTTTATGGACGCGAGTCGGTATGCCAGATCATTACGTTCGGAACGATGGCATCAAGGGCGGCGATAAAAGACGTTGGCCGAGTGTTGAATATGCCCTACGGCGATGTCGAACGAATCGCCAAGATGATCCCGCCGCCGGTTCGCGGCCGAAATGTCAGCATTTCACAGGCGATCAGCGAAGTTCCGGAACTCGCGGCGGCGATGAAGTCCGACCCAAAGGTCAATGACCTTGTCGAACTCGCCTTGCGTATCGAGGGCTGTGCCCGTCACACTTCGGTCCATGCTGCCGGCGTTGTCATCAGTCCGCGTCCCTTGCACGAATTGGTTCCGGTTTCGATCTCCAAAGACGAACTTACCAGTCAGTACCCGATGAACGACCTCGAAAAGGTCGGTATGCTGAAAATGGACTTCCTTGGCCTGACGACGTTGACTGTGATAGCCGATTGTCTCGCGTCCATCAAGGAAAAACTCGGTGAGACCATCGACTGGACTAGCATCCCGAACAACGAAGAAAAGACGATGCAGCTTTTCGGTGAAGGCCGGACAGAGGCGATCTTTCAGTTTGAATCGTCGGGAATGGCGGATATGTGCCGGCGTCTCAAGCCCAAAGAACTTGAGGACCTCTCAGCCCTGAACGCGCTTTATCGGCCGGGGCCGCTCGACGGCGGCATGATCGATGATTTTATCGATCGCCACAAAGGACTCAAGCCGGTCGAATACATCGTCCCGGAAATGGAGGATATCCTTGGCAACACTTTCGGGGTGCTTGTCTATCAGGAACAGATCATGCAGCTGGCACAGAAGCTTGCCGGGTATAGTCTGGGCGACGCCGACCTGATGCGCCGGGCGATGGGTAAGAAAAAGGTCGAGGAAATGCTGCCTCATGAGAAGAAATTCATCAACGGGGCCGTTGAACGCGGGATTAAGCCAAAAACTGCTAAAGAGATCTTTGATCTGATGGCAAAATTCGCGGATTACGGTTTCAACCGTAGTCATTCGATGGCATACGCAGTCCTGGCGTTTCAGACGGCCTATCTGAAGGCTCACTATCCTGCACATTTTTACGCATCGGTCCTTTCGCACGAAGCCCAGGACAGTGCAAAGGTCTATAAATATTCGACTGAACTCCGTTCGCTCGGGCTCGAACTTCTGCCGCCGGACATCAATGAATCAGACGAAGGGTTCACTCCCGGCGACAGTGCCGTTCGCTACGGCCTAACGGCGATCAAGGGTATGGGATCGGCCAGTGTGCAGGCGATCGTCGAGGCCAGAAAACAAGGTAAATTCACTTCGCTTTACGATTTCTGTTCGCGGCTGGGCTCAGGCGCGGTAAATCGCCGCGGGCTCGAAAGCCTGATAGCCGCGGGCGCGTTTGACTCGCTTATGCCGTTGGAAACGACGGTTGGCGAATGGCGAGCCAAATTGACGGCGGCGATCGACGGCGCACTGCAGCACGGACAACGAGCTGCGACCGATCGCGAACGCGGACAAAGCGGTCTTTTCGGCGGGGCGGGAGGAGAAGGAACTTCGTCGGAGGCGGCACTTCCCTTCGCGACGCCGTGGACGCAGATGGAGATCTCGCAGCACGAGAAGGCCTCGATCGGGTTCTACCTTTCGGCACATCCGCTGGATAACTACTCGGGGATGCTGTCCGGGCTCAATCTGCGCAACTTTACTGACTTAGGCGAACTCAACTCCGGTGATATGGTTTTGGTTGCCGGTATAATATCGGGCCTTCAGGTGCGACAGAGCAAGAAAGGCAACCGTTTTTGCATGTTTCGTCTTGAAGACCGATCGGGCGGGATCAAAACGATCGCGTGGGGTGAGGCTTTTAAGGCCTTTTCCGCCTTTTTGAAAGATGATGAAATGGTGATCGTCGGGGGCAAGATCGAGGCAGGCGAGGGCCAGGAACCGACGTTGATCGTAAATGAGGTCAGATCTCTCGACGATTCGGTGGCGGCTGCCGCACGATCGATCAATATTACGTTTCCGAGGGAGCAGATCGATCAGGCGTTTATTGAGGATGTATTTTTGACGCTGGGCGGGCATCACGGCCGATGTGAGGTCTATCTAACGGTTCCGGCTGACGAAGCCGTTGTAAAGGTGCTCGCACCCACAACACGCGTCGCGGGAAGCCGCATTTTGCAGCGTGAACTTGAATCCAAAGGATGCCGGGTCGAATGGACACACTGATAGAGTGTGTTCCGAGATCGTTCAACGACACTGCACGGTACGGCCTTGAAATGCCTAAAAGCACTGTTTGAGGTAATATATCTACTATGACAACTGCTGCATTTGAGCGTGTTCAAACCGCGAGGCATCCGGATCGGCCTTACGCAATGGACCTCTTCGAAGAGATGTTCACGGATTTTGTTGAGGTCCACGGGGACCGTCGGTTTGCAGATGATCCGGCAATGGTCACCGGATTTGCCAAGATAGACGGTATCGACGTCGCCGTGATCGGCCAGCAGAAGGGGCGGGACATTAATGAACGCCGGCACCGCAATTTTGCGATGCCTAAACCGGAAGGCTATCGCAAAGCCCTTAGGGTCATGCGAATGGCGGAGAAGTTTGGACGGCCGATCGTCACGATCATAGATACGCCGGGAGCATATCCCGGCATCGACGCTGAAGAACGCGGTCAGGCCGAGGCGATCGCCTTCAATCTGCGTGAAATGGCGTCTATCAAGGTGCCGATCGTCGTCGTCGTGCTCGGTGAGGGCGGCAGCGGCGGGGCTCTCGCAATTGGGATCGGTGACCGCGTCTTGATGATGGAGAACGCCGTCTATTCCGTAATTACTCCTGAGGGGTGTGCGGCGATCCTATGGAAGGACGCAAGTCGAGCGCCGGACGCGGCTGAGGGATTGAAGTTGACGGCCGATAATCTCAAACAGTTTAATATTATCGACGAGATAATACCTGAACCTGTCTCATGGACGATCGGTGATGATAAGAATGACAAACGCGGTGACGCATTCAATCAGATCGCCGCATCCCTGAAGAGCCGGATCACGGCCTCGATAAAGGAACTTTCGAGAAAAGACGGAAAATCACTGGTCAGAGAAAGGTACGAAAAGTTTCGGAAAATGGGTGAATGGGTCTGAGGATCGTGGGATCGCCCGCAAGCCAAATGGGGTTCAACAATAAGAGGGACCGGTAACGAATTTCGATTCGTCACCGGCCCCTTTCTGTAATTCTGATACCCGGCAAATAATGATCAGCAACTAGAAAGGAATGTCGTCGTCGGCAGCAGGCGTCGAAACGGGTGCTGACGAGCTGCCGGAGCTGCTCCCAGACGAGACGGAGCCGCCGGTATATCCCGAATCGTGATCGTCATGGCCGCCGCTGTATTCGCCGCCGCCACTATCGCTTCGAGAGCCGATGAATTGCATGTCGGTCGCCTGAACGTCGAGGGTATATCGTCTATTGTTGTCACGATCGGTCCATTCTTCGATCTTCAGCCGGCCTTCGATATAGACCGGCGATCCTTTCGTTAGGTATTTGGCCGCGTTCTCGGCCTGCTGACGCCAGAGCGTGATCTTGAACCATGTCGTAATATCCTGAAGCTCACCGGATTTGTCACGTCGCTTTTCGTTGGTCGCCATGGTGAAGCTGCAAACGGCAGCTCCCTGCGGCGTATATCGTAATTCGGGATCGCGGCCAAGGTTGCCGACGATGATTATCTTGTTGAATGACATGGATGTATCCTCGCGTTTTGTGTAATTTTGTCGAACTTATTGTTTAGAACAGTCATCAATATATCATGGCCGATGTGCTGTGATAAAATCCTCTTTTCTCTTCGGCAGGGTGTGCCGTTTAACAGGCACCGAGGTAAATGATAAGCGGCATTTCAAAGTTCCTCACTTCAACGCATGGACACCTTGTCCATTGGTTGTCGTGCGCTGTTGTGATCGCGGCCCTTTCGTCCGCAGCCTTCGCCGAAAAGCCGGGAGAAGTTCAAATACAAAAATGTTGGAGTCATTCGAGCGGGCCCGACAGATCAGGCATTGCTGCGGCGGGCGAAACGATCTACTCGATCCGCAATGGATCGATCATCGAGGCCATCGCGGTCGATTCGGGTAAATTGATCTGGTCGAACGACGTTGGCGGATCGGTGGCGTCAAATCTTGTAACAGACGGGCCGAATCTATATTTTGTCCGTCGCACTGGTTTTGCGGGCGACAATACGACCCAGGCATTTCTTGTTTCGATCAGTGCAAATGCCGGGATAACGCGATGGAAAACCCCACTGCTTGCCGGCGAGGAATACAAATTGGCACTCACGCGAACAGGGATTCTCGCGATCAATGACAGCGGTGAGCTGTCGAGCTTTTCGATCGTCGACGGTGTCTCACGATCGAGCCGAAAATCGTCCCGGCCGGTGACCCTCGGGATCCTGAAACTGGGAGAAAGGTCAATAATATCGACATTTGAGCGGGATATCATTTCGTTGGTAGGAAATGAAGAACCGCGGGTGATGTCACGGTCGGACTTTGCAGTGACCGCGCTGTTGCCGGAGGCGGATGGCGGGGTATTTTACGGAAATGACCGCGGGATACTCGCTTTGCTGTCGGGAAAGGACACGAGACCCGTTTGGCAATTCAAGAGCGGCGGAGCCATTTCGGATATCATTGTCACTGACGGCCGCATAATCGCAGCGTCGAACGATAATTTTGTTTACGCTTTGGCTACTTCTAACGGGGCCCGCCTGTGGAAGCGTCGTGTGAAAGGCCGCGTTTCGGCCCTCAAAATGGTCGGCAAGGACCTCTTGCTGGTGCAACCGCTTGGCGACGACAATATTATCTTCTTAAGCACGAGAAACGGCAGCGTGTCGGGACAGATCCCGGCGACAGCAGGTGAGTTTGTACTGGATTCGACCGTGATCGACTCAAACCGACTGGTCGTCGCGACGGATACCGCACTTTACGGCTATTCGATCGGGGGCTGTCGGCCCGCAAAATGAAATGGCCCGGGAATGCTTCATCCGGGCCACATAAAAATCAATAGAGGAAACGCTTATCTAGTGAGACGTAGCGTGCTCGTGCATCATTGCATAGATCTCATCCTTAATCTGTAATTTCTTTTTCTTGAGAGTGATCTCTTCCAACTGTTCGTCGTCGCTGGGGTACGTAAGGTGGGCTAGTTCAACCAATCGTTTTTCGTAATCTTCGTGCTGATGCACCAGTTCTCTAAATGTCGAATTGCTCTTGATCAATTCGTCTCTCACCGGATCAGCTATTGACATGTCCATGGCGTTTTTTCCTCACTTTTCAATGATATCCACCCGTTGGCGGAAATTTAATATTCTCGTAACGGGTGTAACTTCATATTAGCCGAAACCCGTTCGTATTATCAAGCGAAATGTTGGCAATACGGTGGACTTTTGAGGTCAAAGTGAGCGCCGCATCAGAATGCCGTCTTCGCGGGGTTCTTTGTAAAGGTCACGGCGGATCGAGATGCTCTCAAAACCGTTTCTCTCGTAAATTCGAATGGCTCGAAGATTAGAACATCTAACTTCAAGCCAGATCGCCCGGACGCCGGCGTCGAGGCATTTATCGATAAAAGAGTCTAGAAGTGTTTGTCCCAGTCCGCGTCCAAGCAGTGGTTCTGTGACCCCGATATTATATATCTCTGCGTCGACTGACGAATCGTCGTCATTTGAGGCTACGATGCGTCCGACCACGAATCCAATGGTCTGATTTTCGTCATCAGCCAGCCTCAGCATTATGGAATGCGGATTTCTGAGTTCTTCAAGATAACCGGCCGCAGACCAGTGGTTTAGATTTGTCTCGTCGGCAATACGTATGAGATCGGCAATGTGCGAAGATTCGATCGGGCGTATTCGAGGTTCGGCCATTGCTTCAAGTATCCGTTATTTTCGTTTGCCGACAAAAAGCGGTTCGGGCGTTTCACCAATGTTGTGAGTTATCGCTGCCTGGCCGAGATAATTCGAGATATCGATGTCGACTGTCTTGACGCGATCATTGCGTCCTTCAGAGAGAGCCTCGGAGATTGAAGGGTAAAGCAGCAAAGGAAGTTCGCCGCCGCCAAATTCGCTAAGTCCCGACAATTCAACCGGTTCTGGTTCGGAAAGAGTTATTATCCTTGCACCGGACATCCCAAACCGTTGAGCACACACGGTATCGCGGCCTACGGGCAGCACGACCGCGAATTCGCGTCCGGAACCGTGCGTCAAAGCGATGGCCTCAAGTGCGGAGACCCGACGAAGGCATTTGCGGGTGGCGGCGGCCAGCCCCATTGCCGTCGAGAGCCCGATCCTTATACCGGTAAAACTTCCCGGACCCGATGAAACGACGATCTCGTCGATGTCAGCGATCGACAGGTCATTTCTGCCCAAGATCTCATCGAGAGTAGGAAGCAGATCTTCGGCACGTGACTGAGCCGTTGCACCTACTGCACCGTCGATCCTGACACCAGCCGAAAACAACGATATGCTCCCTCCGCCTATGGCGGATTCGATCGCGAGAATGTTGTGACCTGTTTGTCGCATAAGTGTCTTTGCGGTCACCGTGCCGTTTTGACCAGACGTCCGATGGAATTTGCCGACCGCCTGAGGATATCGCCGATCTGATAGTGGATGCGAGTCGATGCGTCGAGACTGCCTTCCATGTCGATCGTTGCCTGGATCGGGTTAGGCGGCAACCGTTTCATTATCTGCTTGCAAAGGCCTATCGGATCGCGTTTGAACAGGTTTAGAGGCTGCAGACGAGTCGTGCTCCCCCATTCCCTTTCCAAACTGCGGATCAGCCACTTGGGCAGCGCCTTGGCCTCTTCGCTAAACGGGAGGCCGTCGATATCCAGGTCAAGGTACTTGTATGCCAGACCAACCGTATAGATTATCCATTTCCGGCGGACGGGTGAAACTGAATCAAGACATCTGCCCCAATCAAAGGCCGCAGATCTATTTTTGACCGACCAGTAGATATCCCAGAGCCTGTGTCTGTGTGCTCCGCCGTCTGTAAGCCAGTGAACACAAACGATCCGCAGGTGGTCCTCTTCACGCAGAAAACGAATGTCAGTTCCCTCGATATTCACTGTTTGGGAGTTTGCCAGAAGGTCTGCCCAAGGGACCGTATCGAGATGCCGTAACTCCTTGTGAAGGTCTATCGGCTGAAAGCCGGTTGTGGCCAGCAGTTTGACCTCTTTTGCCCGCTCAAAGTCACCGGCAGAAACGGCGAGATCAATATCGGCGAATTTTCGCCACTGATCGTCGGGATAAAGTCGTGCCGCTGCGATTCCCTTGATCACGATCGGGTCGATACCGTGTCTCTGAAACGTACTGACAACTGCGGCAGCCGTGGCCTGCTGAGAGAGTTTCTGGAGCACCCCCCAACGAAATGCGTCGTCCGCATGCTTTGAATCTGGTTCAAATGACCCGGTAAAAACCATAGAGAAAACGGGTAAAGGAGATCATTCCTTTACCCGCATGGAAAGTACCCCGTTTGAGGCCGTCAATTCCTATACGCAGACACCGCCGCCAGAGCAGTTTGAACCACATCCCGCAGGTACCTGCGGAGTGCAGCCAACGGGCTGTCCGGGATTGCAAGTACAAGACGTGAAAGCCAAAACACTTTGAGGAGCGACCAACGATGCAATAACCGGCAGGGCCACAACCGAAGCGAACCCGATCTTCTTCAGTACCTCACGTCTCGACTGGCCGGCGAACTTTGATTCGACCTTTTCCGCCAACAAGCCATTGGAACTCAATTGATCGATCGCGAGCCAAATCAGGTCTTCCGATACTTTTGTTCCGGAATTTCGCTCAAATGATCGGACAATGTCCTCGACCGAGCTGTTTCCGTCGCAGGACCGCCACACCATAGCCGCTGTTTCATTCAAACAGTGAGCTTTGTTGCTGTCCATATCATAGACCAATACCTCACCCGGCATCTCCTGGACGACGAGTCCCGAGTGTCGGGCTACTGGTTTTTGGGAATTATTCATCATCTCCTCCAAAGTCGAAAAACACCAGAGCGACCTCAACATTGTACCTTAGTTATCAGTATTGTCAATGAAATGCAGTATCTTTTCTGCCGTTGCCTCAGCTTCGCCGCGGTCGGTTTTGACCATTGTTGCCCCTTTGACGGCATTTTTGAGGGTGACAAGGGCAAACTCGCTATTTACCCTCATCGGGATAGTATGCGTGATAAGTTCAATAATACCGACACCGGGACTTACAGTCTCGGGCATCCACTCCGAATTTTTGCGATACTTTCCGAAGTAGATCAGGCCGACGCTCGCCGATCCGGTGCCCGCGTTCCCGCCTAATTCCCGGACATCAACGTCCGCCCGTATCGACGGGTCGCTGCGTTCCCTGATCGCGAGCGGCCTCGGAAACGGGTGTACCGTTCCATCTGCATCAAACAATGCGTATTCATCCGAAAAATAAACGGCACCCAATTTGACCAGTTCGGCCACAAGTGTCGTTTTGCCGCTGTGGCTTGTTCCGGGAATGACGATCGCTTTGCCCTTCCAAGAAACGACTCCGGCATGGACAAATACGATATTGCTGGCGTGTTCGGCGACAAGGATGCGTATCCGTGAACCGATGTACTTAAGCAGCGACCCAAGATCGGGATTGTCGCCAAAATCCTCTCCGTCGAGTCCTGAACTATACGTGTCGCCAACTTTCGTGATGTGAAAATTATGGTAGGCAAGCTGTGGATCGATCTCAGACAAACGGCTGAGCAAGGAATAGTCGGCGACCTCCTTGACGCGTTCGATCGGCTCCGCTTCGTTGCTTTCGATGCAGACACGGACGCCAAACGATTCAAAGGCCCACCTAATGTCAGACATTTGGATCGCCTCCGTCGAATAAGCATTTCCGAGCGTGACAAATGCCCAGTAAGATGACGGAAGACGCGACCGCCGCCGCCACTGACACATAGACAGGCACTCTTGGGTACTCGCCTGCTGACAGACCGGCGAGTACCGCAACAATTATGGAAAAAAGTCCGTAGATAATTGTTGTACGCTGATGCGAGTAACCTGAGATCACCAACCGCTGGTATAGGTGCTGACGGTGAGCCTGCCATACCTTTTCGCCATTGATCAAGCGACGGAAAAGCGTGAGGACGGAATCAAAAACAAACATCCAGACCACCAACACACCAATGATCGCCGCAGCTCCGTTGTCATTGGTCTGACCGCCGTGAAAGATCAATGGCAGCGAGGCGAACGCGAAACCGAGAAACGCGCTCCCGGCGTCGCCCATAAAAATTCGTGCCGGCGACCAATTGTGCAACAGAAATGCGAGGGCCGCGAGAAGGATCGTTCCGCTTAGGACAAATGTCGCCGACGAATCGGTTGCCAGGCCCGCAAGCATCCATCCAACGGCAGCGGCAGCGGCCTGAATGCCGGCGATGCCGTCGATCCCGTCCATGAAATTGTAGGCGTTGATCAGCCAGATGACCCATAGAAATGTCAACGGAATTCCGATCAGCCCAAGATCGAAAGGAGCCGTTGACCCCGTCGTCGCGACAAACGACAAATGACCAAGATCCGTCATAAGGCATGCCGCCGCCGCCGAGTGGGCCAAAAGACGCCAAACGAACGATATTGTGTAAATATCGTCAAGCCAACTGATCACGACGACTATCAGCGAACCGGCGAGAAAGCCCCACGAGATCTCAAGATCTACAAATAGCGATGCCAGAAGATAGGCCGTCATGATGACAATTGCGACGACCAGTCCCCCGCCGCGTGGTGTCGGTGCGGTGTGCGAACTGCGCTCATTGGGATGGTCAAGGACGCCTCGCTTAAGTGTCCACGCACGAAACCAACGCACGCCAAAATACGTCACAAGAAAAGATCCAAAAAATATCGTAAGTTCAAGCACCTGTTGCTCTTAGGCCTCAAGTTCGCGGCGGTATTTCGATATCGCAGCGTCAAGTGAATACTTTTCCAATGCGGACTCTCGGGCCCGTTTGCCGAAGGCCGAGAGTTCATTTCGAGCTTCGTAAATGTCCAATATCGTTCGTGTCAATTCATCGACATTTCCGGGCCGCAAATGCCAGCCGACGCGGTCTTCGCCGATCACGGTTGCGAGTTCACTGTCGGGATCCGTAAGGGCAAGAATGGGCTTCCCAGCGGCCAAAATGTTGTAAGTCCGGCTCGGCATCGAAACGCCAAGCATGTTATCGACGAGCGACACCAATGCCACGTCGCACGCATTGAGGAATATTATCTGTTCGGATCTGGGTTTCGGGCTCAGGATCGTAACATTTTTGAGCCGGTATTCTTCGACCGCGGAACGGATCCATTTTTCCTTGACACCGGTCCCCAAGAACAGAAAATGAAACTCCGGCCGATCCTCGAGCCGCCGAGCGGATTCGATTATCGTTTCTACGTCGTTCGGGTGGCCCATGTTCCCCGCATAGAGCAATACGAACTTGTCCGAAATGCCGAGTTCCTCCAGCAGAGGATTAGAATCACGCGGTTCAGGGTGAACCGATTCGAGTTCGGCCCAATTTTGAATTACCGCGACCGGAACATCTAATCCGTCTGATTTTGTAAGCAAGAGTCGCTCCATATCGCGCCCGACCGCGATCAGCTTTCGAGCTTGCTTATAAAGCCAGCGATTACAGAAGTTAAGGACTGTCGCAACCATCGAATCGCGGCCGAGTTTTCCGACGGCGAACAAAATCTCCGGATAATTGTCGTGTATGACAAGTGTGTAGGTCGCTCCACGGATCAAAGCGGCGACCGCGACGACGAACGGGAGTGAGGGAGGTGTCGTTACGACCAACACCTGATCGCCAGGTCTGAATCTGAGTAGCCCTTTGAAAAAGATCGAGGTGCTGAGCGTGATCATGTTGATCAACCGAAACGCAATAACATTCTTGTTGAGGGTAGTGCCCGCGGCACGAAATATCTCGACATCGCGACGAAACTCATGTCTTGGGGCCTTGGTTCCTCTTGATGAATAATTAGGCTGACCGCATAGAGCCTTTACCTTGAAACGGTCGGTCAGGCCCTCGGCCGTCCGGGTCATGTAGTATCCGGTCGAAGTTTCTTCAGGATAGTACAGTTCGCTGATGACCCAGAGGGTCGGGCGGCTTTCGGCAGGGCCGGACTCAACTGGATTTGCAGATTCAGAGCTCATTTACAAAACACTATTTCGTTCGATCGCGGCCTCGATGGCCCGAGCGGTGGCATTCTCGTATTCGGTGTCTGCCAACCATGTGACCGCAAACTTTCGGGCTCGTGCCGCCATTTCAACAAAATCGGCGTCATTCATTTCAATGCATTCATTGATCGAGTCGATCCATTTTTGGTCTTCGCCGAGTCCGCTCACCCAGCCTACCTCGTTTTCCGAAACTGAACCCCAAACTGTTTGATCGCTGATCAATATGGGCGTACCGGCCGCGAGGCTCTCGATAAACACATAACCAAAGTTCTCATTCAGCGTCGGCAATATAAAAAAGTGGCTTTCAACCAGCTTTTGCAGTCCCGTGTTGTAGTCAACGCCCCCAACCAAGTTGACCTTCACGTTAGATGGCAGCTCGTTGATCAGTTCTTCGCACTCATGCCAATAGGCAGCGTCCTCGATCGGTCCGACAATTTCGAATAGAACATCGCCGGCCTTGATCTCGCGGAAGATCCGTAAAGCAAACGCCAGGTTCTTCTTAGGCACAATGCGCGATAAAAAGACGAAGCGAGCCGCACCGGCGGACTTCGCAGGTTTTTGACCGATCTCAAACTCTGGCAGGATCGTCAACGGAGTCAGGTCGGGTGCCACGATCGGTTCCAGATAATCTCCGAAGACACTTTTGATCTCCTTGGATTCGAGATCGGTCGATGCCTTCCAAATTACCCCACTGTATAGCCCTGTCGCCCTCGCAATTGCAAGAAAGGTCCGTTTTTTGAGGCTTTTGCTTTGCAGTGCTCCCGACGACAGTTCGCCGCACGGTGCGAGTACGACCCCAATATTCGGTATCATTCGCCTTCGGCGAGCGATAAGGAATTTCACTACCGGAGTGCTGAATACCGAATTTAGAAAAACAACGTGGGGATCGACCGATACTGCCAGCCGTGCGCAATTTGCCGCAGTCAGATCATCAGCGGCTGCATAAAATACCTTTGCATTTCCGAGGTCGTTCCACTCACCCGTTCGCACACTGGTGTAGGGCCTCGTGTCGCCCGGACTGTCGTAATTTCGCGTAACTATGTGAAACTCATACCGATCGCATAACCTGTCAACGAGATTTGCAATGGTCCACATGCCGCCACCGGCCTTGAGACTCGGACGATAGTAATCGCAAAAGACCAGTATCCTTTTCATTGAATTTAGATCGGAGGCTGGCGTTTCAATGGTGCCGACGAAGGCTGGAATAGCCGAGCATGATCTTGCTGACGACCTGTGACACATTTTCAGCAAGGTACTCGCGCGGAGCCGTCCAGGACGCAGGCTGAGACATTGCCAACTCGACGGCCCGAATAATCGTATCCGGGTCCGCTCCACTCAGAATGTTGCTCCCGCATTCGATCGTCTCCGGTCGTTCGGTAACGTCACGAAGAGTAACGTTCGGGATTCCGAAGATCGCACATTCTTCCTGAACCGTGCCGCTATCGGTCATTACAGCCAACGAGTTTTTCTCCAATTTCACAAAATCAAAAAATCCGAACGCGTCCAGAAGACGAACCTTGCTTGATCCCGGGGCGATGCCAAACTGATTGATCTTTTCGGCAGTTCGCGGATGGACACTGATCAATATCTCCTTGCCGAATTTCTCACTGATGGCGGTGAACGCTCTGAAAATACCGACCAGCCGCTCATGGATATCTACGTTTTCAGCCCTATGAAGGGTTACCAAAAAGTAGTCAAATGGACGGACGTTCAGCGTTTTGAGAATATCGCTGGATTCGATCCTTTGCGAGAAAAAATCCAAAACCTCCTTGATCGGATTCCCGGTTACGAAAATGCGGTCACGCTCAATACCTTCGCGAACGAGATTCTCCTTGCTGCGTTCCGTATAGGGCAGGAGAACAGCACTTGAATGGTCGATAATTCGCCGATTTACTTCTTCAGGTACACGATCATCGTAGCAGCGATTCCCTGCTTCCATATGGAAAACGGGAATGCGGCGACGTGCGGCACTGATCGCCGATAGGGCACTGTTCGTATCGCCGAGAATCAATATTCGGTCCGGCGAGTGACGCTCGATGGCCTCATCGCACTTTGCGATGATCTGCCCTATCTGCTCGCCGAATGATGACGACCGTATTCCGAGATGTTCGTCCGGCGTTCGCACCTCAAGGTCGCGAATGAAGATATCGCTGAGCGACTCGTGATAATTCTGTCCGGTGTGTACCGTGACGTGGTCGCAGTGCTGGTCGAGCACCTTCATCACCAGGCTCAGCCGGATGATCTCGGGTCGGGTGCCGAAAATGGTCATTACCTTCATAAACTCAATTTGCGCCAGGCGTCGCTAGTCGCCGTTGATGAACCTGTTGATCTCGGAACTCGCGCCGCCGAGCAAAACCTTGAGATCCTCGATCGAGATCGTATCGTCTTTCGACGAATATTCGCCGGTCAATGCCGGGGTCAAATTATGATCATTCCTTATCTCCGGCAAAACCGGCAGAATGACGTAATAATCGTTTTCCTCAATGGTCCGAAAACACTCTTCTTCCGATACCATGATCTCGTGGATCTTCTCACCCGGCCTGATACCGGTGTATTCGATCGGAACGTTCTTTTCGCCCATCAGTGCTTTTGCAACGTCGGTAATAAGGGCTGCAGGAACCTTTGGGACGAACGTCGCCCCGCGTCTCGGGCTGCGGATCGCTTCAAAAACAGTATCGACGGCGCGGTCGAGACTGAGCAAAAACCTCGTCATTTCCGGGAGTGTGACGGTAACAGACCGGCCTTCCTCGATCTGCTCAACAAAAAGCGGGATTATCGAACCTCGTGACGCAATCACATTGCCGTAACGGACGCAATTTATCGCGACCTTCGAGTCACGGTTAGCCTCCAATAAGACTCGCTCCTGCAAAGCTTTTGTCATTCCCATCACGTTGATGGGTTTGCATGCCTTGTCGGTTGAAATGCCGATGATCTTTGCCGTCGGCAGATCGTTTTCGCGGATCGCCCGGACGATGTTGCCGGCGCCTCCAATGTTGGTCATTACCGCTTCGTACGGAAAATACTCGCAGGACGGGACCTGCTTCAGAGCGGCCGCATGGAAGACAATATCGGCCTCTCGCATGGCGGCCAGCAAAGCCGAATAGTCGCGGACGTCGCCGATCCTGAACTTTAGCAGATCCTGCGAGTTCTGATAGATGATGTCGTCCGTGGCAGCATTTCGATTCAGGAAATCGAGCCGCATATAATGCTGCTTGGCTTCGTCACGCGAAAAAACGGTGATCGACGCCGGTTTGCCCATTTCACCCGACAACATTCGCTTTACCAGCGTTTGGCCCAGCGATCCGGTCCCGCCGGTCACAAGTATCCTCTTTCCTTCTAATTCGTTCATTGTTTCCACTTGTCGTACGGCGTCGTATCTGACGCCATTATTTGGATCATTTCATCCCACGGCTGGGGGCGAAAACCGGTCAGTTGTTCGAACCGGGTGGAGTCCAGACTCCGATCGATCTTAAATTCGCCATCCGGAACGACTTCGATCCCGGCGTTGTAATATTCATTGATGAGGCTGACGAGATCGAATTTATTTATCGGCTTTGACGCGATGTGAAAAAGTCCGGTCAAACCAGCTTCGTTAACGATCAAATTTGCAATTATATCGGCAAAAATGATGGTTGGAAAGCCGGAGTATATTGCATTAGTAAATCCCTTGATCTGCTTGCCCCGGTTCGACAGGACCCATTCGACCAAGCTGTGATCTGTTCCGAGTTCTCGACCGATTATCGACGTCCGTATTGTCAGGCAGTTTTCCAGGTCGACTTCACCCAGCGATTTGCTCTTACCGTATAGGTCCTTAGCGTTTGATATGTCATCCTCGGTATATCCGCCCTTGGCGCCGTCAAAAACGCAGTCGGTACTTACCGTTATAAAGCGGAATCCGTACTTCTTAGCCAATCCCGCCACGCGGTGCGGAAAGATCGCGTTCGTCATCAGTGTCTTGATGACGTCCTTTGACGTGGGCATCTGCTTGATCACGCCGACAGCATTGATCACGACATCAGGTTCAAACAGTCGGATCGCTCCCTCGACCGACGAGGGGTCCTCGACATCGACATTCTGGATGATGCGGTCCTTGCTGAAAATACCATAGCGTTCGATCGTCGAATAATCTCGACGAATAGTTCCCCATGTATCAAATCCGGGTGAAAGTTGCTGGATCAACTTATGGCCTAACATGCCGCTTGCACCGAAGACGAGAATTTTCATAAAGTTCCTAGCGAATATCTACGTAAGAGTCCTTATATCAATATATTAGCCACACATACTTAAAGTGCAGTGTTAATTGCCCGCACCACTCACAATGTTAATTTCTTAACCTGTCGATGACGGCGCGATAGTAAATAGCGAACTGAGATGAGATCGATCGAGGATCAAACCTCACCACGTTCTTTTCTCCTTTGGCGACGATCTCCTTACGCTTTTCACCGCTTTCGATCAACGAGATCACGCCTTCTCGAATGCTGTCAGGATCCGCAGGATCGACCAATATCGCTCCTCCGCCCGCGACTTCTTTCATTGGACTAAGATCGCTTGTCACCACGGGTGTGCCCATTCGCTGCGCTTCGATGATCGGAAGGCCAAACCCCTCGTAAGTCGAACAAAACACAAGGATATCACTGTTTAGATATTCAGCGGCCATTTCGTCGTCATTCAAGCTGGTCAGATTTTCAAACTGAATACCATGCCGCTCCAGACATTCGACCTGATGTGCGGTCATCGGCCCAACAACGCGGAGTTTGCAGGACACGCCATTGAGAGCCTCAGCAACGCGTGGGATATTTTTGTTATCCATCGTTCCAACCTGAAGGATGGTGGGGCAATCAACCTTAAATTCCCGCCTTGGCATCGGTCGTAAATGGTCGCCCAGCGGATTGTCGATCACAGTTATCTTCTTCCCGTCGACGGACGTGTGCCGAAGTATCTCGTCCTTGGTAAACTGCGAAATTACGGTCACATACCTTAGCCGTTTCAGTGGCCAATCCAACAGTAGTTTTTTCAATGCCCAACGCCGGACGCCGTGCCGTGTGTACAGAAAAGCGATGTCATGGATCGTTAACACGGTGCGAGCCGGAGGCAGAAGCATCGCGATGTAATGAATGTGGCCGGTGATATGAAAAATATCTGCCGCTTCCGGCCTGAACAAAAGCAGGTTTTTAACGATACTCAGCAGATCGTTGGAATATGGGACCTGCTGAAAGCTCGTTTCAAAATCGTTGGGGGCCAAGCCGCGTACTATCTGCCTGAAAACGTTTTCGAGGCTGACAAAATGAGATCGCTTTCGTTCGATAAAAAGGATGCGGGTCGTCATACGCGAAACCTATGCAACTTCAGTTGCGCACGGCATAGTATGCGGAAGTCAGTTCTTCGTTTGAGACGATGGCTGTGCCGATCTGACCGACCGCAATGCCGGCGGCGATATTGGCAAGGTCCGCCGATTCGACCAGTGAATTACCGCTTGCCGCCGCCACCGCAAGCGTTGCGATAACGGTGTCGCCGGCACCAGTGACGTCATAGACCTTTCGGGCAACCGCATTCATATGAGTGCTCGGGCCGTTCGCTTCGAACAGCGTCATCCCGTTCGCACCCTCGGTGATCAACGACGCGTCGAGGTCAAGTTCGGAAAGCAGACGCCAGCCGGCGTTCGAGACCAACTGCGGATCGTTTATGCTCAGACCACAAGCATCAGCAGCTTCGTGAAGATTCGGTGTGACCATTGTCGCGCCGCGGTATTTTGAGTAATCCTTGCCTTTAGGATCGACAAAAACCATTTTCCCAGTCACTCTCGCGGCGGCGATAAGCCCATTTAGCAGGTCATTGGTCAAAAGGCCTTTTGCATAATCTGAGATGACCACGGCGTCGACAGACCCGATCAGCCCGATAGCCTGCTCGATCAATTCCGCTTCGTCGGCTCCGGCGATCGGATCCGTATTTTCGTGATCGAGCCGTGTGACCTGTTGATCATGAGCGATTATTCGGGTCTTGACCGTGGTCGGGCGCGAGTCGAGGGCGAGTACATTCAATTCAACATCTGCGATCGATTTGAGCACGCTTCGCAAGAGTTCGCCTTCTGCGTCGGCTCCCGTGACGCCTAACAGGATCGCCTTGCCACCCAAACCCGCAATGTTCGCAGCGACGTTAGCGGCGCCGCCCGCTGCTGCGCTTGTTCGCTGTAGTTTGACTATCGGCACGGGGGCTTCCGGTGAGATACGGTCAACAGATCCCCACCAATAGCGGTCCAACATCAGGTCGCCGACAACCAATATTTTTACGTTTAGCAGCTGCAAGATCACTCCCCGGCCGAACCCTCGTCGGCAAATCTAATGTCAATGGCCTCGCACCAAATATGGGCGATGGCGATGTGCGCTTCCTGAATACGTGCGGTGCGCGTCGACGGAACGAGCAGGCAATGATCTGAGAGGCCGGCAAGCTTTTTTCCGTTCTTTCCGGTCAGTCCGATGACCTTACAGCCGCGTGAGCGTGCCTCCATTACCGCGGCGATCACATTGGGTGAATTTCCGCTGGTAGTGATGGCGATCAAACAATCGCCTTCGACCGCCAGGGCTTCGACCTGCCGAGCGAAGACCCGCTCAAACCCATAGTCATTCGACAACGCGGTCAATGCAGAGGTGTCCGTGGTCAAGGCGACTGACGGCAGGGCCCGTCGCTCGGTCTCGTAACGCCCAACAAATTCCGCGGCTATGTGCTGTGCATCCGCCGCACTTCCGCCGTTGCCGCAGACCAGAACCTTTTTTCCGGCGGCAAACGTCTCGAATAACAGTTCGGCACCATCACGTATCGCCCCCGTCAACGATGATTCGATCTCCCGGAAAAGCGCCAGATGTTCGCTCAAGGATCCGGAAATCGGGTCACGGAGCCCGACCGTTTCGGCCTTAACGGAATTGCTTCGAACTGACTCAACAATAGCACTCGAAGAATGACCCTCAACCAAAGGCAACGAGTGAACCGTCCCGCCATTTGCGGAGACGATGTCCGCTCCGATGATCTCACTGCGAGCCCAGTCGCCGCCCTTTACCAATACGTCTGGCATCAGCCGAGCAATTATCTCGGCAGGCGTCGGCTCGTCAAAAATAACCACCTCATCGACCGAATCAAGCCCGAGCAGAACCGCACGCCGCGACTCCTGATCCATGAATGGCCTGCCGTCACCTTTTATCTTTCTAACCGAATTGTCACTGTTGATGCCGACAACAAGCTTGTCACCGAGTGCCTTGGCGCGGCGCAAAAGATCCACGTGGCCCGGGTGAATGATGTCAAAGCAACCGTTGGTAAAGACAACTTTTGGCATAGCGATCGGTCAGGCTGTAACGCTAGTACAATTCCGCCCTTTCTTTTTTAAAGATCAGCACAACTCCTTCGACACCGTGTTTGCTGAACCTGACCTGTACCTTGTGACAGCCGTGTGTCTGCAGGATGAGCATCAATCGGTTGAGATCGTAAAGGTACATAGGGATGAGCGGTTCATTTCGCTTGCCCAGTATTAGGCTGCGAACCTTGTAAACTAGCGGCAGGTCGCGATACGCCCAGAATCGCAATTTCTGTGCGGTAGTGGACACCGTGTTGGCATACTCGACGTGAAGTACCCCGATGCCGCCCTCGTCGAGCATCTCGACTATCCTTTTGAAAATATGCTCGCCCTTTTTCGGGTCGATGTGCTGGAACACAACAAATGAATGGACCAGATCGAATTTGCCCGTGACCCTCGATAGATCGTCATCGCCCTTTATGAAAGTCGCATTCCCAATGCCGAATTCCGCGGCGTTCTTCCTGGCGAGTTCCAGCATACCGTTCGAAATGTCGACGCCGATGGCTTCCCCGCTTCGTTTGGCGATAGGCAAGGTGATCCTGGCCACGCCGCAACCGAAATCGAGAGAGCGTTTCGGCCGGAAGTCGGGTGAAAAATTCCCTTCGATCTCGCCCCAAATTCGGGCGACATAGTCCTCGCCGCTCTTAAAGAACACACCAAGGGCATTCTCATCAAGATTATCGGAGCGCATTTCGGCAATCGTGTTTACCCCAAAATAGGGATCGTTTTCGCCGAAATACTCCCACACACTTTCGTTATCGTTCATGATGCCCTGCTCTTTCTGATCTGTTTTGCGATCAGATTTACCAAAAATAAGCTCACCGCTAATATGAAAACGGTTCGTACGATCGAAGGAAAGATCGTGGCGTAAAATGCCTCATATGAAACAAGCGTCAAAAGCGGAAAATAGGCGACCTTCTTCCAAAGCGCCGGATGCGGCGTGTCGATCAGCCCGGCATAGATGAATCGAAGATAAATGCCCAGCAACAGCATGCCGAGCGGTACGCCAAGCGGCCCAAAGTTTCTGACGAGATCCCCGAACGGCGAGATCGCAAACGAGTTCTCACCGTAATTAAAATACAGATCGCTATAGGCTCGGGCGTCGGACGTAGGCGGTTTATCGTTCCATACGAAGCGCGGAATGAAAGAGGTCAACGTGTCATTAATGATATTGTTCTCGAGGCCGTAGCTTTCCTCATACGGAGCAAGCCGCTCATAGTTTGCGACCACCACTGCCAGCGAACTGAGATTTTCGACCCGGTCGGCGAGTGCCTGTGCGCTATTTTTGACCAGTATCTCAGGATCTTCGTTGGACAGATAGTCAATGGTCGCGCCGATCTGACCTATGTAATCGCCTGCATCCATACGGGCTTCGGATCCCTTGATATTTCTGAAAGACGTGCCGTACGTCACACCGATCGCCACGGCGAGCAGCAAGATCACCCCGAGGGCTGCGGTGTACTGCCATTTCAGTTTCCTTCCGGAATATTGGAACGCCATGGCGATAGGAAAGATACTGATCAGGAGACTGCTGCGGCTGCCGAGTAGTGCCATTCTGAGCGGCAGCATAAGCAGTAGTAAAGCGAAAACAATGTAGTATATTCCGCGTTTTTCCTTTGTCGTGAATACCGCCAGCCACAAGAGCATTGTCCCTTCGGACAAAAGTGTCAGCAGAAAGTAAAGCGAGGCATCGAAAATGCCGACCTCGGTCAGTCGCTGAAAGCCCATGATCCCCTGAACAAATCCGAACAGGTTCACGCCGATACCGGCAAAAAGCAGAAGGATCCCGGGGATCCAAACCTGATTGGGCTCCCAATCCCATTTCGGCAGCCTCGGTTCTAACTTCTCAGCGATATATCGGCCGATCGGGAGAGCAAAGCCGACACTCAACCCGATGAAACCCACACCGACATACACCAAACTGAGCGGCAGTTGGCTTTTCGGGTCGTCGATGAACGACATGAAGAATGGATTGACCCAGTCGAAGGCGATGATGATGCCGCCGATCACAAATGCCGGAAAAACATACGACCATGCGGCAAATATCAGCGGATGGAACGGGTCGAATTTGCCCTTGTATGTCAGCCACGCCGTGGGTGCCAGAACGGCAACGCCGGCGAAGATGATCCACGGGACTAGATAAAACCCCTTGATCGCGTCGCCTAGACCGTTCTCATACCAAACAAAGGTGACGAGCAACGAAAAGGCTACGCCCCAGATCAGCAAGATCGGGATCAGTTTGTTGCCGCGTCCTGACGGCTGCAGCCTGAGGTTGTCGATTCTCTGCGATGACATTATTCCGATCTCTTTCGGGCCAGAACTATCCGGCCGGAATCACCCTTTTCTCCCTTAAGAAATATCCCCAGAAACCTGGAAATAAAAACAGTGAACTTCATTTTGAGGTTCGTGCCTTCGGCAAACGCCTGCGGGGTAAATATCTCTTCGACAGGCTCGAAACCTGCCTCAGCAAGTATCATATCAAGCTTCCACTTAAATATGGGAGTGATATGAGCCGGACGAACGGTCTCATACGCGCCGAACGCGTTAAGCCGCCCGGTGTAAAGAAATATCAGACGTGAGTGTACGGCTTCGACGTTCGGAGTCGTCACAAACAAAAGGCCACCCGGTTTCAGCAGTTTGGAACATTCACGCACGAATCTGAACGGATTCTCGAGATGTTCGATTATCTCTATGGCGACGACCGCGTCGAACTCACCGTCGCCGGACCGAACGGCATCGGCAAAATCACTATCCAGGTCGATAACACGGTGCTCTATCGTCGGAACCTTCCAATGCTCATCTGTCGCGTCGACCGCGACCACGTCATGCCCCAGTTCACGCAGCCTTACCGAAAATGCGCCTTCGCCGGCCGCAAGATCCGCGACTCGAGAAGGGGCCGGCAAATACTGCCGGATGAGAGCGTAAACGGCTTCATGCGTTCCCGGAGCCGCCATTGACGCGGGTTCCGGAAGCGGGTTGGCTGTTTTTGATGTTTTGGCCGAATCCATACTTAGTTGACCTTATTCTCGTCACCGAGCCTGCAAACAGCGATCACGCCGTCGCTTAACTGCGGCGAGACCTTGACAGCTATATCATTGACCAGGTTGTAATACCATGGCTGAAATGGGCGATGATCAGTGCCGATATCGTAAAAGCAAAATTCTGACAACTTCAGTCCCGCACGCTCGATCAGCAGCTTGAGCGTCTTGTATGAATAATACGCGACGTGATCGGGGTGGACCGGTTCATTTACGCCGCCCTTACCTCGAAGGCCGTAGATCGCAAATCGCAACGCCGAATATGCGTTGATCGTCGTTATGACGAGCTCGGTTTCCGGGTTCATAAACCTCTGGATTCCCTTCAGAAAGGAGCCCGGATTATTCAAATGTTCGATCATCTCGCCGGCGACAATCACGTCGAAGGTTTCGTCGAGATCTACGGTATCAAGCCGTTCCAGATCGGCACGGTAAAGATCCTTGGTGCCCGATGCGGCTAGAACATCGAGCCCTTCCTGGTCGAAATCAAAACCGTACAGCGAGGTTGCGACCGCGGCAAGCTCGAAATGCAGCAGCATGTTCTTGTCAATAGCGTCCTGAGTGTACGGCCAGTTGGTACAACCTAAGTGGAGCACCTTTTTCCCGGTGCACGCCTTTTTTATGTATTCGACTCGCTGTACCAGTTCCATCGTCACTCAAAATCCCTAACGGCCTATTAATCGCTTGACTAGCAGTTTCTCATCAGCCGTCACAAAATCCAAAAACCAAAGAACAACACAATATGCCAGGCCGCCGAGCCCGACCGACAGGAAGAGCGTCGTCCATTTTTGCGGGAGCAGCAACGTCGCACCATATTCGATCGATCCGGCGATCGCCGCGGCGACAAACAATGATCCGGCGATCCTGGCCCAGAATCGTACCTGAACGCCCTCAAAAAACCACTTTTCGACGTAAAAAACTGATAAAAAGACCAAAACAAAGCCGGCCAATCTGGCCGCAGCGACACCGCTTGTTCCGAACGGGCCAATAAATATCACCATCAATGAAACACCGATCGTCGTGCTGCACGCGATGGTCAGAGCATTGAATCGCGGGTGGCCCAGGCCCTCGGTCATTTGCCAAGCGATCGATAGGATCGATATCAGCCCAAAGCAGGCCATTTGCATGATCAAGATCGCTGACGACCGTTCGGCAAAATCCTTGCCCATCCACAGACCGAGGAACAAACTGCTCTGAACCACGACACTTGCAACCATAAATACCACGATGAAACTGATCGCTTTCGTGGCTTTCAGGTAAAGTGCAAGGAGCTTATGCTTCTCGTCTTTTAACTCGCTTGCCAATGGAAAGATCACCAAGACAAGGCTGGAAATGAATGCATGAAGCTGCATCGCGAGTGCCATCGGCACGACGTAGTGCGTTAACTCGTCCGAGCCGAGCCGCTGCGTGATCCAACCGCGTTCGAACAAAAGCAACACATTAGCAAAGAGCTGATACAAGATGGTCCATGTGCTATATCCGACGACCATTTTAAGCGTCGCACGCGAAAACCGGAGCCCGATCGTGAACTCCGGCAACAAACGCTTTGCGATGACGGCCAAAACAACGCAAAAAATTGCCAGGACACCCAGATTCCAATATAGTAGGGCGGTCAACCCAAAACCCAGATAGGCGAGGATCAAATTTCCGACAATGAGCGAAAAACTACTAGCCGTTGTAACCTTAGAATAGACATCAAATCGCTGAACGCCCTGTATGACCGAGCTTAGCACCTGATTGAGCATGGACATGAATATGATCGCCGACGCTATGTAAAACGCCAAAACGGTGCGATCGCGGGCATCTGGCTCGATACGAAACACGGAATGGACCAGCCAGTTGGCCAACCCGCATATGACGGCCAACGCGAATATCCCGAACACTATGTTCAGAAAAAAGCTGGCCGAGATAACGTCACGTATCTTTTCACTCTCGCCGGTCGCCCGGTATTCGGCAATATATTTTGTTATTGGCCGCCCGAGGCTGAAAGTAAACGAGTAACCGATAAAACCCAGGACAAGTGCGTATATGCCGTAGTCGTTATTTCCGAGCGAACGGACTATGACAGGCGTCGCCACAAAACTGAGCCCGAGCGGCAATAGCCAGGTCATCGAACCGTATATCACGTTTCGGATGACACTGCCGGCGTTTTGTCGCTTTACCTCGGTGCTCATTTCCCCTCTAACGACCGTTGATAGCAATCAATGACCTTTTGAGCGACGACACGTTCGTCAAAATTCTCAAGAACAAACTTGCGGCCTTCATCGCCAAGCCTCTCGCGAAGAGCAGGATCCTGCTTCAGCCGCAGTATCGATGCCGCAAGGCCATGGCTGTCGCCGGCATCAATAAGAATGCCGGTCTCCATGTCCTTCACCGCCTCGGGGATCGCATAAACACGCGTCGATATGCTCGGGATATTCAGGGCCATCGCCTCAAGCAGTGCGATCGGCAGCCCTTCGACATAACTCGGGAGTGTAAAAACGTCAGCAACCCTGAAGAACCGCAGCACGTCCTCCCGGGCTTTGCCAACACTGTCGGACAGCACGATCTGGAGGGCATTGCCAAGACCATACTCATTGATTCGAATCGTTTCGGAGTCGTCGGGAAGCTTAGGTGTAAGCCAGACGAAAGAGGCATCAGGGGCTTTGGCAATAACCAGTTTTGCCGCATCGAGAAACACCCAGCGACCCTTACGGTCGATGAATTGGCCTACGCACAGCACGACGAACTTATCAGGATCGATCCCGTGCAGAGATCTGGTTTCCCGTCGGTCAAATTCTCGGGCGAGCGCGGCGTCGATCTCAGTCGGGTCAATCGCAGTGTGAGCGACCACCATTCTCTCCCAAAAATCATCGCGAACCCAACCGCGGAGTTTGTCCTTGGTGTCGTGGTTAGACGGGATAATGTGAAATTTTGGCAAGCCCGAGACGAATCGGAGCCGCCAACGCCAGATCCTCTCCCGCAGCTTTGACGAACGCGGCATAAAATTGTGCATGGTCACAAAGACGTTCGCCCTTCTGAGGGCCAGAGCGGTCAACAGGATCCATGATTGCCACGGAGCTGTTTCGATATGCAGGATTGAGTTTTTAAGGTCATACCGCAAAAGATATCGAAAGCTCACCGACTCGGCGTATATGCGCCGCCACTGACGGCGGAGCTTATCGATCACCCCTGGAGCCTCCGAAACCTGGAGTGCCACATCCAGGAACTCATACTTGATCCCGAGATCGTCGAGGAAATGGAGAATCGTCGGCATCGAGTTTCGCGGCAGGACGACCAGGATGTCGTACTCCGCCTTAGCTGCCTTCATAATGGCGAGCAGGAATATCTGCGCTCCGCCCCATTCGACGTAATTCCAGAGGAAAATAAGCTTAGTGTTGGGCTTAGTCATCTAAAACGGCGGCCGCAAAGGTCTCGGAAAGCGGGCGTTCGTCCCGCTCCATTGCCCACGAACCCTCAGCATTTCGGCCTATCAAGAGCCGGAAAAAGAATATTGGCAGCGCCAAAAGGCCATAGACCGCATTAGGAGCACCTGCCATCGTCATGTTGAAGCGTCGTTTAAGGCTGTACGGACCGGTCGACTTAAAAAACAGGTGGTTCAGCTTAGACGACAGGCTCAAGCCGCGAAAACCACTCACCTCGTCGTTCGGTTTGCAAAAGACCCTCGCCCGCGGTTCGATGAGCAATTTCCAACCCATCCGCCGCATTCTCGGCGTGTATTCGGCATCACCGTACTGCGGGAACTTCGCAGCGTCCATAAATCCCGCTTCACGCACGGCCCGAGCGGGATAAAGAACACAATTGCCGACCACGATCTCAACCTGCCAGGGCCTTTCGGGAACTGTCCAAACCGTCTGCCGAAACCAGTGGCGAAACCCTCCAACTCCAAGTTCCCATCGCGGCGACACCTGAAAGATGCGGTGCGGGATGTCCCAAGTGCATAATAGTGAACCGACAACCGAACCGGGATGCCGTTCCGCACATTCGACCATCAATCGGATGCATTTCTCGTCGAAAACCTGGTCGTTGTTGATCGCCAGAATATAGTCGGGTTTATGTCGAAGGGCTAATTCAAGTCCCAAATTGGTGCCGCCCGTGTACCACAATGTGCCATCTCCGCGGACGATCTCAACGTCCGGAAATGCCTCGGCTACTCGTTCGGCGGTGCCGTCCGTGGACCCGTCATCAACGATGATCACGTGAGTGTCGATCCCCTGAAGGTCTGAATGGGCGATACTGCGAAGGCACCGTAGAGTGTCTTCACAGCGGTTGAACACCGGAGAGATGATCTCGACCCTTACGTTGCCCATTCTTTCAACTAGAAGTGCGATCCAGGCCCCCGCATTTCGGAACAGTCCGCATCAACCATGATCCTAACCAGTTCGCCAAAATCGGTTTTGGGCGTCCAGCCAAAGGTCTGTCGGGCCTTTGACGCGTCGCCGATCAACAGGTCCACCTCGGTGGGCCGAAGATAGGACTCACTAAGCCCGACCAAGACATCATCGACCGTGACGTTGAACATATCAGAGCCGAGTTGTTGGGCCATTAAGTCCTTGTTCACACTAAGAGCGACCCCTTTTTCATCCGCTCCGGTTCCGGTCCACCCGATCTCGACGCCCACACAAGCAAATGCGACCTCGACAAATTCCCGAACCGAATGTGTTTCACCGGTTGCAAGCACAAAATCGTCGGCAACGTCTTGCTGCAGGATCTGCCACATCCCTTCACAATATTCAGGTGCGAAGCCCCAATCCCGTTTCGCCTCCAAATTTCCCAAAACAAGCCGGTCGCTTTGACCTGAGATGATACGTGAGATCTCACGAGTTATCTTTTTGGTAACAAATGTGTTGCCCCGTCGTGGTGATTCATGATTGAACAGGATCCCGTTGCTGGCATAGATGTCGTAAGCCTCGCGATAATTCACAATGGTCCAATAGGCGAAAAGCTTTGCCACACCGTAAGGCGACCTCGGATAGAACGGAGTCGTTTCCTTTTGAGGCACCTCCTGAACCTTTCCAAAGAGTTCGGAGGTCGACGCCTGATAGAATTTGACCCTCCGAAGGCCGGTTTCGCGAATTGCGTCCAGAAATCTCAGCGTCCCGAGAGCGTCGACCTGTGCGGTGTAGTCTGGAACGTCGAAGGACACCTTAACGTGGCTCTGGGCGGCTAGATTATAGATCTCGTCAGGTTCGATCTTCTCGAGCAGGCGATTCAGGCTGCTCGGATCGATCAGATCGCCGTAATGGAGGAAGAGTTTCTTGTTCAGTATCTCCTGATCCCGGTAAAGGTGGTCGATCCGGGCTGTATTGAACGAACTGGATTTTCGGATGATACCGTGTACTTCGTAGCCCTTCGCTAACAGTATCTCAGTTAGATAGCTGCCGTCCTGACCGGTTATTCCTGTAATTAGTGCCTTCTTCATCTGATATTAAATTGCGGAGACCATTCATCTCGCGATATTTTCGAGAAACCACGAATATGCCAGTCTCAAGCCTTCGTCAATGCCCGTCTTGTGTTTCCAGCCCAATCCCTGGATCCGCCTGACGTCCATTAGTTTACGCGGCGTACCGTCGGGCTTTGATGTATCAAATCCGATCGAACCTTGAAAGCCAACGACCGACCGGATCTTTTCAGCAAGTTCGCCAATGGTCATGTCCTCGCCTGAGCCGATGTTAAGGTGAGATATGCCCTTTTCGTAAAGTCCAACCGCATCCACATTTTCCAACATGAATACGACCGCCTCGGCAAGGTCATCGACATACAAGAACTCTCGTCTAGGCTGGCCGGTACCCCACACGGTGACCTCTGAGGCATTTGCGAATTTAGCTTCGTGAAACTTTCGTATCAATGCGGGGATCACGTGCGAAGTGTTCAGGTCAAAGTTATCCCTTTCTCCATAGAGGTTGGTCGGCATCGCTGAAATGAAGTTACAGCCGTACTGGCGAAAATAACTCTCGCATAACTTAATGCCGGCGATCTTGGCGATAGCATACGGTTCGTTCGTGAATTCGAGCGGGCCGGTCAGCAGAGCCTCTTCCCGCATCGGCTGTTCGGCCATTTTCGGGTAAATACAAGAACTGCCGAGAAAGATCAACTTTTCCGCACCGTGACGAAATGCCGAATTGATAACGTTGGCCTCGATCATCAGGTTGTTGTAAATAAATTCGCCGCGAAAGGTATTATTGGCCAGGATGCCGCCGACCTTTGCAGCGGCGAGAACGACGATCTGAGGCCTTTCGCGAAAAAAATACTTATCGACCGACGCCTGATCAACGAGGTCAAGTTCGGTTGACCTCGTTGAGAGGAGACGCTCGTACCCGCGTCGGCGAAGTTCGCGGCAGACAGAGCTCCCTACCATCCCGGTCGATCCGGCAACATATATTTTCTTGTCCAAAAGGCTCATCTACGTCAAAAGCCGGGCCAATGCCGAACATTGTCCCGACCGTTCCAAGTCGTCGATCTACGGGCTCCATAAAGTGGCCCGCCGTAATGCAGAAAAATTTGACCCGAGTAAGGATCAGCTTGCTACGGCCGAGGACAGTTCACCCTTAGCGAGCATGTCCGCTCTGACCTGATCCTCGATCCAGCGATATGTGATCGCCAAACCGTCCTCTAGCGAAAGCTTAGGCTCCCACCCGAGCACTTCGCGGAGCAATGTGTTATCCGAGTTGCGGCCCCGCACGCCCTGAGGGCCATCGACGTGTTTCTTTGATATTTCAATTCCGGCGATATTGGCAACGATATCGGCTAGTTCGTTGATCGATATCATTCGATCCTGGCCGAGATTCAATGGTTCATGATGATCTGAGCGCATCAGCCGATAGATGCCTTCGACGCAATCGGCAATGTAGCAAAATGAACGTGTTTGCTCACCGTCGCCCCAGATCTCGATCGTTGGGTCGCCGAGCAGTTTCGCGCGCGCGATCTTACGGCACATCGCTGCGGGAACCTTCTCTCGCCCGCCGTCCCAAGTACCTTCCTCGCCGAATATATTATGAAATCGGACGGTTCGGGTCTCGATGCCGTAATCCTCGCGGTAATGCATACATAGCCTTTCCGAGATCAGCTTTTCCCAACCGTAGGCGTCCTGCGGGTAAGCCGGGTACACATCCGACTCTTTGAGCGGCACCACGTTAGCATCTTCCTGCAGATGTTCCGGGTAAACGCACGCGGAACTCGTATAAAGATACCTTTTTGCGCCGTTCTCACGAGCCGCCTCGAGCGTGTGCAGATTGATGAGCGAATTGTTATAGAGGATCTGGGCGTGATGAGCCGAAATAAAGCCCATTCCTCCCATGTCGGCGGCCAAGGCATAAACCTCGTCGATCCCTTCGGTCGCGGAAAGACAATTTTCCCAACGCCGGAGATCGAGATCGAGAAACTCGTCCGCTGCGGTATCACCAAACTCGGGACGCTTGATATCGACGCCACGAACCCAATAGCCCTTTTCCTTTAGATGCTTCACCAAATGGCTGCCGATGAATCCACCGGCACCGGTGACCAATACTCTCGTTTTGTTGCTCATCAATTATTGAGGACGACGAACTGCTGTTATGCGTCGTCGCCAGTGCTCTCCGAATTCGAACGGTAATAGCTCTGGTAGTAATAGTAATTGTCCTGCGAACGCAGATTCGCGTTGTTAAGTACAACACCGAATATCTTGGCCCCGATATCGTTCAGAAGCTGCCTGGATCGCCGAATGACCTGTCTCGAACTCTTGCCGGCGTGAACCACAAGGATCACACCATCCACCATTGAGGCTATCAACACACCGTCCGTGAAAGACGCGATCGGCGGCGAATCGATGACGACGTGGGTAAATTCCTTTGAGAGGAACTGTAGCAGGTCCGACATTTGGTCCGAACCGATCAACTCTGCCGGGTTCGGCGGGATCGGGCCGGACGTCAGCAAATGGAGTTTCGTGTTCGGGTCTTGCTTAATGACGGCCAATGTCTCGGTGTCGCTCAACTCGCTTGAGAGCAGGGTACTCAGACCCTCACCATTGCCGATATTGAACACAGCGTGCAATCGCGGGCGGCGCATATCGGCGTCGATGATCAACACCTTTGCTCCGGTCTGGGCAAGACTGATCGCCGTGTTTGTCGCGGTCGTCGTCTTGCCCTCGGACGGAAGGCTCGACGTGATCAGCAGCGATTTCGGTGCATGGCCCGCAGTAGAAAGAAGGATCGACGTCCTTAATTGCCGATACGCTTCGGCAAGGGCCGAGCGCGAGTCTGCATAGATCAACAGCTCAGAATTTGCCCTTTCCTGTTCTGCCTCTTCCGCCCCGACCAGTGCGAGTCGGCGTTTTGGCATGGCCTCAAATGTCGGTATTGCCGCAAGTGCCGGAAGCTGAAGGTAATTCTCGATCTCTTCGGTGCTCCTGATGGTGTCATCAAGGTACTCGAGGAACAAGGCGAGCCCCATCCCGAACAATGTCGATAGGAAAAGAGCCGCAGCGACGGTCGTCAGTCTGCGGGGTGAAACCGGAATATCAGGCGGAATCGCGATCTCGGTCACACTGATGTTGTTATCAGTGCCCTGTGCGGCGACGTCGTTGCCGCTCATCTGCTTACGCAAATTCTCGAGGAAGCCCTTGTTCGTATCGATCGTTTGCTGGAGGATCTTGATACTGACGGCACCCTGATTTTGTCCCTGGGCCTCGTTATACTGCTTGTTAAAATCAGTCCTGATCTTGTTTTCCCGATCCTGTGCCCGTAGGTAGGTCGTCTTTAGATTCTCGAGGATAGTCTTCGTCGTTCGCTGGCGAAATGCGTCAAGGTCGTTCCGAAAGCGACCGAGCAATTTATCGATCGAGTCTTCGTAGCTCTTGATCTGAACGTCAATTTCGCGGATCTCGGCGGCCCCTTCCTGATATTCCTGCAAACGCAACTCCCGCGTCTGCCGGAGGTCAGCGATCTTTTTCTGCAGATCCGACTGTTGGAGTCGGATGGTGTTTTCCTGCTCGGTAATAAACCGGGCCATTTCCTGCTCAGCGAGGGCCTTAATGCGATCCGGATTATTACTGACGGTTACGTAGTTTGCCTCGGCGTTCTTGCGTTCGTTCTCGGCATCGAGGAGTTGTTTGTTTAGTCCGGACAGGCGATCAAGTACCAGAGTGGTTTCGCCGTCCGTCTTCAGAATGCCCTCACGCTGGGTCATCTGGACGAGCTTCTCTTCGTCCGATTTGATATCTGATTGCAGGTTGGCGATACGTTCCTGCAAAAAATCGTTGGTCTTTCTGCTCGTTCCCGACCGTTTTTCCTGATTTTGATTAGTAAACGTTTCGGCGATCGCATTTACAACAAAGGCAGCGAGTTCTGGATTGGTTCCGCGAAAAGATATTTCGATCAACCGAGTGTCTTTGACGGTCGCACGGGCCTCACGCACCGGTTCAACACCGAGGTTCTTGCGTATCAACTCGACAAAGGGCGTCAAGCGAACGGCTTCGGCGATCTCGTCCGATGTGGCAAGTGTCGAATTAGCAGCCAATTCGGGTGCGCCGGCGTCCTTTTTGGTATCATCGCTGGCCAGTCCGACCGACCTGAGCAAAGACCTCCAGGGCGAAACAGACCCGTCATTCTTTGCTTGTTGAAATTCCTTGTTCGCGTCAAGATTATGTTCCTTAATGACGCGCCGAAGCAGGCCCTCACTGCCAAGCAATTGCAGCTGCGTATTAAAATACGAAGGATCGCTAGAGGCCATCGGGCGTGCACGGTCAGCCGTAACCAGATCCGGATTGGTCTGTTCCATATCGACCTGTACAACCGCCCTAGCCTGGTATATGTTCGGCTTTCGGGCCATGTATATGGCTGTCAGGGTCGTAATAAGGACGGTAATGCCGATGATCAGCCACAATCGCTTCCGTATCGCGCGCCAGTAGTCCATCAGCTGAAACCCTTCGGACCCGCCGCTTTCACGATATGCCGGGTAACGGCCCGCAGGCGCGATCGGCGCTTCGAACGGCCGTTCGAGGTCAGTGGTTTCGCCCGTCGGTGTTTTCATTATCCCGCGTGGTTCTTTCATATAGTTTTTATGGAACCGGAATTCCCCTCGACAAGATCGTCGGCAGACCATTTGTAAAGGTGGTCACGACACCGTTAAGGATCGCCTTTGTGCTGTCTTTCGAGACTGCAACGATATCGTTCGGCTCAAGATACGGGTCCGACGCCCGCCCTTTATCGATCTCAGCCAGATTGAATATCAGTTCCTTGCGTTCGATGCTGTCTGGGATCTGGCGCAGCACTCGTACGACATTTTTATCGGTAGCCGGCTTCAGGCCCTGGGACGACGATATCGCCTGTCTCAAAGTGATAGGCTCGCGAAATTTGACTTCGCCGGGTTTGATCACGTTGCCGTAGACATAGACCATATCGGCATCAAGCACCGAAACGACGTCACCGGGCTGCATCCAGAGCATACGTTTGCCCTCCTGTATCTCGCGCATCTTGAATCCGAGAACGGTCACGTCATCGCTGACATTCGTGTCCGGCAGGCGGCAATTCGACGTGCTGCCGGTTCGGGCGACCATTACACGTGTGCCGGATTCCTTATTAGGGCCACCGGCGAGGGCGATCAACTCGAGCAGATGTACGCGCTTGCTGACAAAATATTTTCCGGGCTTTTCGACGGCACCGATCACCGACATCGCCTGTGATTTTTGTTCACGAACGATGACATTCACCTGCGGATTCTTGAGATACTTGACCTTGTAGGCGTTTTCGATATCCCGAGCCAGTTCCCTTTCCGTCTTGCAGACGGCAACGATCGGATCATCGAGCCTGAAGAGGTAGATCATACCGTTTGGGTTGACGGTTGCCTCGATACCTAGTTCGGGATGGCGGAAAACCTGGATGTTGAGCACATCCTGATAGCCGATACGATAGCGGTCGTCACGCGCCTCGGCCGAGGCCGCAGGGGCGGCAGTCTGGACCGATGCCGTCTGTGCATTAACTATGGTCGCGGCGATCGTGATCACGAGGATCGAAATGAACAATTTTCTATGCAACATGATGTCTGCCTCCCAAAAAACTGCTGTAGAAAGGCGTTACAGGCTAAAGCGTTGAGTGAACCGCATAATTACCTAATATTTTTGCGGATACCCCGCCATAATGCAAACGCAAATAGTACCAAAAAACAAGACGTTTGGAAACAATCGTTTTGATTTTCAAGGGCTTTTCGATAAACTTTGACTCTTATTCATCATGGAAAATGCGACGCCGATGCTTCGGCAATATCTGGATATCAAGAAACTCTATCCGGGAACGATCTTGTTCTTTCGACTCGGCGATTTCTATGAGATGTTCAATGAAGATGCGATCCTCGCATCGCGTGAACTGGAGATAACTCTGACGGCCCGGCAAAAGGACTCGCCCAATCCGATCCCGATGTGCGGTGTGCCCCATCACGCGGCTTCTAACTACATCGCCCGCCTGGTCCGACGCGGATATCGCGTCGCGATTTGTGACCAGACCGAAGAAGCTGGCAAGGGGGTAAAACTCGTCAAACGCGAGGTGGTTCGCGTAATTACGCCGGGTACCGCCATTGATCCGCAACTCGTTGAATCGAAGGAAACCGTATACCTCGCCGCGATCTGCGGTCGAGGCGATGCATTTGCCGCCGCGTTCCTTGAACTTTCAGCCGGACAATTTTCGGTCACCCAGTCCACTTCGTCCAACGCCTGGCAAAAGATCTGCGATGAGGTGGCGTCGTTCGCACCACGCGAGATCGTGTTTCCGACCTCAATGGCCGCCGACGTTTTCGCTGCCTTTGGCGGTCCGGCGGATAATTCACTATTCTCTGATGAAGCAATGAGGCCAACGGGTGGCTCGCAATTTACCTTGACACCGATAGATGACCACGACTTTGACCTTTCGGATTGCGAAGGGCTCCTCAAAGAGCAATTCGGTGTAAAGGAACTCACGGCCTACGGGCTGGCTGACCGGAACGAGGCGGTTCGGGCCGCCGGGGCTTGTTTGAAATACGCCCGCGATACCCAGCGAGCGACTGCCGGACACATAACCGAGATCCAATATTTCGAGGCGGCCGACTCGATGGTGTTGGACGCCGTCACTCTTAGAAATCTTGACATTGTCGATACTCGAGGTGAAAAGGACAAACGAACACTTTTTGATGTCATTGACCAAAATGTGACCGGTATGGGCTCGCGATTGCTTCGTCAATGGCTGCTTAGACCGTCACTCAAACGGAGTGAGATACAGACGCGTTTGGCCGCGGTCAGCGAACTTTGCGACGTGATATTCCGCGATAAGATCCGGTTTTTACTAAAGGATGTCAGCGACCTCGAACGCCTCATCGGCCGTCTCAATCTTGGGACAGCGACGCCGAGAGACCTGATAGCGTTGAGACGATCTATTTCGCAGACGCCGAAGATAAACGAAACTCTTGCTGACTCACGTTCATTACTGCTTCAGGTACTGGCTGAAAATACCTTCGAATTGCCAGAGATCCGCGATCTGATCAGCAGATCGATCAGTGACGAACCTCCGAACAATCTGAGTGACGGAGGCGTGATAAGGCCGGGATTTAATACAGAACTTGACGAACTCCGTTCGATGTCGTCATCGGCCAAGCAAACTATCGCCGGCTTCGAGGAGCAAGAACGGATCCGGAGCGGGATCTCTACGCTAAAGGTCCGGTTCAACAACGTATTCGGATATTACATTGAAATATCCAAGGCAAACCTTGACCGCGTGCCCGCCGATTACGAGCGCCGACAGACGCTGGCCAATGCGGAACGTTACACGACGCCGCAACTAAAAGAATGGGAGCAGAAAGTTCTCGGTGCGGATGACCGTATCATCAAACTCGAGGCGGAATTATTTCAAACCGTTCGTGCACAGGTTTGTTCGGAAACGCGGAAATTACAATCAACCGCCCGTGCACTGGCCACGCTCGATGCTCTCGGGGCACTTGCCGAAGCCGCCTCGCGAGGAAATTATTCGGCCCCCCAACTCCACGACGGAGATGCCATCGAGATCAAGAACGGCCGGCATCCGGTAGTCGAGGCATTTATGAAAGAATCGTTCATCCCCAACGATATTGTGATGAACAATTCGACCGATCGGCTATTGATCATTACCGGTGCCAACATGGGTGGAAAATCGACGATCCTGAGGCAGATCGCTTTGATCCAGATCCTGGCGCAGATCGGCTCCTTTGTACCCGCGACGACAGCAAAGCTGCCGATTGTCGACCGCGTGTGGACGCGTGTCGGGGCATCGGACGATCTTGCGTCGGGGCGTTCAACTTTCATGGTCGAAATGACCGAAACGGCGGCCATCCTGCATAATGCTACCTCCCGCAGCCTGATCCTGCTCGACGAGATCGGTCGCGGCACATCGACGTTTGACGGGCTTTCTATCGCCTGGGCAGTTGCCGAGTACCTCCATAATTCACCGGAACATTCGGCAAAAACCCTATTCGCAACTCATTATCACGAATTGACCGAACTCGCTGAGAATTTGCCGGGTGCCAAGAACTATCAGATAACTGCGTCGGAAAAGGACGGCGAAGTGGTGTTTTTTCACAAACTCCAGCCGGGCAAAGCGTCAAAATCATACGGCATCGCGGTCGCCAGGCTTGCCGGATTGCCCAGAACCGTGATCGACCGGGCCAAAGAGGTCCTGACAAAACTCGAAAAGTATGAACTCGCGGTATTTGCTGATGAGACTCGATCCGGGCTTGCAAAGGCGGCCGGCGGCAGAGCCGCGGCTCAGGTTTCCCTTTTCGCGGTAACGAATGAGTCGGCGATCGACGAACTGCGAAACGTTGATATTGACAACCTCGAACCAGAGGAAGCGAAGGTCATTTTGGCAAAGGTAAAGGGCCGGATCATCTAGTCCGCTCCGGCAAGATCAAAAAACCTCGACCGCCACGATCTTTCGGGCCGGCCGGATCGAAACGTTAACTGTGTCGCCGGCAGTTCCTGTCACTTCGAGGACATTTTTTTCAACTATCTGTGTTCGTGACGCCTTGCGATCCGCGGAGATCGCCGACAGCGTCCGGTCAAGCCAAGCGTCGCGTTCAGACCACGTTGGGAAGATATTGCCGAGTAATGTCAAAATGATCTTTCGATTGGCAGGACTTAGTTTGCCGTCCGGCCCAAGCTTGATCGAGAGCCTGATATTGACCTCGGATATCTCATTGGGAACGCCGAAGATCTCCATCTTTAACGATCTGTCGGCGGTCGTACCTTGCCATTTTCCTCCGGCGATGCTTGATGAGTTTGAGCCGACCGGTAGGACCTTCGCGAGACCCGAGACGGCCCTATCAAAGCCCACACCCAATCCCTCTTCTTCATTTCCCATCGATCGAGCCCCGGCCTTGGTGCCGAACCAAAGAGCCGCAAACTGCCCTTCGATCGCGACTCCGATCTCATCCCACGGATAGTCCTTGAACGGCGGTAAATTTAGGATTATCGAATTGTGAAGCGTGCTCTTACGCCAGGTTTCGAGCGCGGCCGCGGGTTGAACAGCATTCGCGGTGGTTCGATAAAGAGTCTCGTACCCGGAACCCACGTAAGTTGTGTTAAGCCTCTTGGGAGCATCCATCACGCACGGCCACGTCCTTTCGTCGCGAATGTCGTACGGACAATTGCTCCAGCTATGCGTCAAAACCTTTAGATTAAGTTTCAGGTCAAGCATCCGGCGGTTTGCCAAAATACTCAATTGATCGGATAGCCGCGCCTGAGGAAGTCCATTTGCCGCACGGTACCGTGATACGAGTTCGAAGAGTGCCTTCTCGTCCGAATTGACTGCATCGCCCGCGCATCTGGCCTCGGTAAAGAGGCTCTTGCCGTTGCAGGAGGCCTGTGAAAAGGCGGCGGCCTCAAAGACAACAACGCAAACAACGATAGCGGAAATGAATCGCAAGGCTCTGAGCATATTTCCGATCCCCGAGATGCCGGATTCGGCACTGCACTTAAAGATGAGAGTTACTAAGCGATTATACACGCATCACAAACTTTTATTCGCCCCTCAAAACGAATACTATTTGAGAATGAGTACAACTGATCGACGCAATTTCATTAGATCTGCGGCACTTGGGTTGCCGCTGTTGGCCGCCGCCGGGGTGACGGCACAGGGGCGAACCGGAAAGGCGTTCCAGCGTCCGGTGGTCGTTTCGACCTGGGACAGCGGCATCCGGGCGAATGCCGCCGCCTGGAAAGTGCTTTCTAAAAATGGCACCGCACTCGACGCGGTCGAACAAGCGGCCCGGTCGGCCGAGGATGAGGTCAGCTGCTGCGTTGGCCTGGATGGTTTTCCGGACCGTGACGGTTACGTGACACTTGACGCGTCAATCATGGACGACAAAGCAAATTGCGGCAGCGTCGTTTTTCTAGAACATATCAAGAACCCGGTTTCGGTCGCACGTCGCATTATGGAAAAGACCGAACATGTCATCTTGGCGGGCGATGGAGCCCTTCAGTTCGCGGTCGAAAATGGATTTGAACGGCTTCCGCAACGACTCTCGCCTGAGGCAGACGAGGCGTGGAAGGAGTGGCTGAAAAAGTCCGAATACCGTCCGGTGGTAAATTTGGAAAATGCGCCAAAGCGTCCGAAGGGGCCGTCCACGCCAACTAATTTTGAGGACGGTACCTTTAACCACGACACGATGGGCACGATCGCTCTCGATTCTGCCGGAAACTTATCCGGTGCATGCACGACAAGCGGGATGGCCTTTAAGATGCACGGCCGCGTCGGCGATTCGCCGGTCATCGGTGCCGGGCTTTTCGTCGATAACAAGGTCGGCGCCGCGACAAGTTCTGGTGTTGGCGAAGAGGTCGTGAGGATATGCGGAACACACCTGATAATTGAGTTGATGAGGTTTGGCTATTCGCCGGAAAAGGCATGCGCCGAAGCTGTCCGGCGAATTGTAGAGAGAGACCGTTCAAGGGCTGAGAAGTTTCAGGTCGGATTTATCGCAATCTCCAAGAGAGGCGTTGTCGGGGCCTTTTCGATCCAAAAAGGGTTTACCTACTCCGTCACGAACGAAACGACAAACGAAACCATCGAGGCCAAAAGTTACTTCAAATAGGATTGTCCGGCCTGATGCGTTGACCCGAATAAACGTGAAAATGCAGGTGCTTTGATTCTTGATATTCGCCCAAATTTGTGAGAATGCGGGCGGCACCGCAATCGTCGACGACGTCCCCGGCGACCTTGCGTACGGCTGTGAGCAATTCGAGAACCAAACTGTCGTCCGAACTCTCGAGCGTCAGAAACGATGAGATATGCCGTTTGGGAATGACGACAATGTGTATCTCCCAGAACGGCCTCGTGTGCCTGAACGCCAATACGTTTGCCGTCTCATGAATGCGCTCTACCTCGATCCTGCCGCTGAGCACATTGTCGCAATAGAAGTCTTCGATCATACCCTATGTTTATCGTTCGCTTTATTATGCTGGCCCTAATTGATAAACTCAAGGTTTTGGGACAGTTGATGTGATCGAATGAACGATCTCCGTAACAAAATGTCATTGCGTCAAAAGGTTGGGCAGTTGTTCTGTATCGGAATACCAGGCCCTGAGCTGGACGCGGCTACCGTTGAGTTTTTGCAGGATATTGAACCTGGCGGGATATGTCTATTCTCGCGCAATATCCGCGATGCCCAGCAAACACGCGATTTGAATGACTCGATCCAGCGTGCTTGCCTCATACCGCCCATCATTAGCCTCGATCAGGAAGGCGGGACCGTCGATCGACTGCGGCGATTGATCACCCCGATCGCTCCCGCCGGAAGGGTGAGGAAACCGGAAGAATCCCGAAAGATGGCGGAATTGATCGGAGAGATCATTTCCCTTCTCGGATTCAACATGAATTTCGCGCCTGTTGTTGATGTTGTCGACGAAAGACGTTCGGGCTCGTCAAACGGACTTTTCACACGGCCGTTCGGGCGATCGAAGGATGAAGTGGTTGACCTTGCCGGCACGTTCCTTGAGGTTCTGCAGGCGATAGGTCCGATCGGCTGTCTCAAACACTTTCCAGGTCTTGGCGCCGCGACGGTCGATTCGCACGAAGAACTACCTGTTGTCGAGATCAGCGGAAAGGAGCTTTTTGACGTGGACCTTTACCCGTACCGCCGTCTCATTGCGGCCGGAAATGTCTATGCGATCATGGCCGCACATGCCTGCTTTCCAATGACCGACTTGCAGGAAACTGACCAAAATGGCAAACTTTTACCTTCCTCATTGAGTTTCAATTTCCTGACAAGATTGCTTCGTGAAGAACTCGGGTTCGAAGGGCTCGCCATCACTGACGACATGGAAATGGGGGCGATCGTTAAGAATTACGGCATCGGCGACGCATGCAAGATGGCTTTTGCGGCCGGAATCGATATGTTTGCAATATGTGCGGGGCGGGACGCGATCGTTGACGGCTTCGAGGCGATATTATCCGCCGCAGAGTCCGGAGAGATCCCGGTCGAGCGGATAGACAGATCGGTCGGCCGTGTAAGTGAATTGAAGAGCAGGCTGCGGCCCGCACCGGCGTTCAATGTAGGCCGGATCGACGAAATATCTGCCGAGATAGCTCGCTTTAATGCCGGGCTGACGGCCTGAAAACAGGAGAAATAATTTGCGTAAATCCAGTTTGTTAATCACGATCTTGACCATAGTGTTAGCCGTTTCATTTTCTTGCCGAAAGCGGGATGCCGAATATGTGACGGTTGCCCTGCCGGAGAAATTTTCGTCGTTCGACACGTTGACGACAGTTACACCTCCGGATGCCGCGGCAGACAGGATCAGAAACCTCATTTTCAACTCACTCGTCAAGAAGGATGCAAATTTTGACTATGTTGGCGAACTGGCGAAAGAGATCGTGACGTCGCCGGATGGTATGACGATCACGTTCAAACTGCATGATGGCGTTAAGTTTCATAACGGTCAGCCGTTTACTTCAGCGGACGTGAAGTACACATTTGACGAGCTTTTCAAGAGCGACAGCTTCAAGTCCGGGGCATTTTTCGACACCGTACCGCTTGAGCCCGCAAAGCCTGCCGGAACGCCCGCACCGGCAGTTCAGGCTGACGCAAACGCCGCCGCTAAGCCGAAAGAAGAGCCTAAATCAAAACGTGTTGCTCACATTTCGTCAATAGAAACACCGGACCCGATGACGGTAGTTTTCAAGGTTACGCGTCCCGCACTTCGCAACCAGTTGTTGGCAAATCTGGTCGCTATTCCTATCGTTCCTTCCGGCACGGTCGCACAGCTGAAGGACAATCCGATCGGGTCCGGCCCGTTCAAGTTCGTTAATTTTGACGCCTCGCAGAATATTGTCGAACTGGCCGCCAATGCGGAATACTGGGAAGGAGCTCCTAAGGTACTCAAACTCAAGGTCAAAACAGTTACCGATGCGAACTCGCTGCAGGCCGAGCTTTCGACCGGCGGTGTGGACATTGCTGCCAATCCGAATAACCTGCCGCCGGACACATTGAGATCGTTGGGTAATAGTCAGAATCTTAAGGTTGAACAATCGGACGGCTCGAATATTCAGTATCTGGTCTTTAACACGCAATCCGCCCCGCTCAATAACCCGAAGGTGCGTCAGGCTATCGCGTACGCGATCGATAGACAGAAGATCGTAACCGAACTCCTTTTCGATCAGGCCAAGGTTGCGAGTTCAATACTACCGGCACAGTCATGGGCATACGCGGCAGGGACCGAGTACAAGTATGATCCGGCAAAGGCAAAGCAACTGTTGCAGGAGGCCGGATACAAAAATGAACCGATCGTTTTCAAATACGGATCGGGAAATCTCGCGGTCAACCAATACGCCCAAGTGATCCAGAGTTCGCTGGCCGATGTCGGCCTGAACGTTCAGATCGAGACGCTCGAGGTCGGCACCATTCGACAGCAGCTCGCTCAGGGACAATTTCAGATGTACACCGGCATATGGGTCGGTGGGAACCAGGACCCGATCTTTCTACGCGACCTTTTCAGTTCGACGAAGATCCCGGGCGGAGCGGTCGCGTGCTGCAACCGCAGCCGATATATCAATTCACAGGTTGATAAGGATGTCGAAGACGCGATCAATTCGCTGGATAGAGCGAACGCAAAGAGCCTATACGCCAAGACCTGGACCACGGTCAGCAATGAAATGCCATTGTTACCGCTTTGGTATCCGGCGAATATTGTAGTGACCAGCAAACGTATCGGGAACGTGAAGATCAGTCCCAGCGGTGATTGGACGTTTTTGAAGAACGTGACGGTGACAAATTAGCCCGAATCGGGTCGGCATACTTGACAATTGTTGCCGGTTCGCTAAAATTATCATTTGCCACGCGGGAGTAGCTCAGTGGTAGAGCGCGACCTTGCCAAGGTCGAAGTCGCGAGTTCAAGTCTCGTCTCCCGCTCCAATTCTTAAGGAGAAAGGCGAAAGGATAAATGAGAAAGTGGATCGCTTACTCAAACTTTGTCCTTTCGCCTTAATCCTTTATCCTTTCGGTGCGGCGGCGTAGCCAAGTGGTAAGGCAGAGGTCTGCAAAACCTTTATTCATCGGTTCGATTCCGATCGCCGCCTCCAATAACTCCCCATAATATAAGCACTTACAGCTACCGCAGACTAGAACCCTTGTCGTGGTTGTTTCTATTGTCGTGAAATTGTCGTGACTAGTTGCATTCATGCCGCAATCGAACGCTTCTGTTCGATTGAACGAATTGCATCGAATTTGTGCTCATCGGATGGGTGTGCGTAACGCATAACCATACGCAAGCTGGAGTGTCCTAACAAGGCCGCAAGGGTCAAAAGGTCGCCTGGTCTGTCGTGGAGGAACCGTGTCGCAAAGGTGTGCCGAAACGAATAGAGAGTACAAGTCCCTGTAGTTCCCGTTCGGTTGTCCGTGTCTATCTTGCTACGTTTCAAAGTGCCATAATGAGCGTTGTTGAATTTGACGGCTGGCTTGTTTGGCTCCGTGCCGCCTCTCCCTCCCGCAAAGACATACTTACCCACCGCCTCCAAAATGCGTCGGCTTAGGACATTCGCCGCTCGCTCAGATAACGGAACGGTGCGGGTGGCCGACTTGGTTTTGCCCTCCCGAACCATCAAGTAAGGTCTATCTGAAGCGACAAAAACATCTTGAACCGCAAGACGGCAAAGTTCGTCTGGACGCAAACCCGTTTCGACAAGCACCGTCACATAATCTTTTAGCGGTTGCGATGAAGCCATTAGATACTGCCGTTCTTCATCACGGCTTAGCACACGTCCCGATTCGTTTTCCTCTTCCAAAAATTCGACCAGCTTAACCTCGTTGGTGGTCAATACTTTGTCCGCAACTAAGTTGGTAAACATCTTCTTCAGACAAGCCAGTTCCCTATTGACCGTCGCATTCGAAATCTTCTCCCGCGTCTTTTGCTTTGCCTTACCCGTTTTCGGTTTGACCCCTCGTGGAGCGCCGTAGTCCGTTAAACGCTTGTTGATAAACTTGTCGATTTCGGGCTTGGTGATGCGGTCAACCCGCATCTCTCCGAAGTATGCAAGTAGTGCCTTCGACGCAACCGTATACCGCAATGCAGTGCTTTTCTTCTGTCTTGCCTCCGACCACTTAAGAAAATCGGCCATTGCCTTGACGAATGTAGGAGCTTTTTCACGCTTGATAATACCGATGCCCTCATTGCGTATCTTCGATTTGAAATCCTCAACGAATGCCTCCGCCTTTCGCTTGTTCGATGTTCCAGTGGACTTGTTGACACGTTCACCGTCAATTATGAAGTCCATGTACCACGTAGCACCGCCCTTTCGCTTGTAAAGCCCCATTACCTCACCTCCCGCTGTCCAAAGGTTTCGATAATTTCCCGTAGCTTTTCGTTAAACCACTGGACATCTCCAAGATGTCCGTAGTGCGGGTATTTCGGCGGTATCGGTTTCGCGGATGCCACCGCTTTTAGTAGCTCATCCGTTTTTGCCAACTCGCTCTCAAGTTCTTGTTCTAGTGTCATCATATGCTCCTCTAAAAACCCGTAAATGCCTGATATTTCATACATTTATATTACCATCAATAAGGTATTGCATCAACCGCAAATAACTCATTATGAAGGGTTTACACTATTTTATGAGTTCGATAGTCGAAAGAAATTCTTCGGGACTGCTGACCTGAATGAATTCTACCGAATCGGTTAGTCCGAGGTATCTCTCAACCTCGGAAAGTGGAATTAGCCGACGTGTTCCACAAAGGACAGTTCGGAGGACACCCTCGCGAATGTCCTTTCTAATTTTGGGTGCCGAGAGGCTCGACACCGCAGCGAGTTCGTCAATTGAATAAGCTAGTTTCTTCATATGCTCCTATGTCTATGTTCTAAAATATGAACGGATAAAAATTGCCAGTTGGAAAAATAAACGCGTTCAAAAGGTACTAGTGCATCAATCGTGCCAAAGAAATTGCCAGTTGGATTTTTAAAGGGAGTGGCGGGTAATCAACGGTACAATTCACGTGCCTGAAAACTGGGACTGGCGGTACAACTTTCGTTCCAGAAGAGGCTCGTTTTCGGTACAACCTCCGTGCCAGACAAGTCGTTTCTTCGGTACAATCTCCGTGCCAAAAGTCACTTTTTCGGCGTTTACTTAAGTACCTCATTTGGGGTACGTCGAGGAACCCATCTTTTGGCCTAAGCAAAAATTCCGCATTCGTGGGGTTGTAGGTCAACTTTTAACCCTTCTATTTAAGTTGCGTAACTTGACGAAAAGGTGTACTTTCGTCGGTGAGCATCTATATGCCAACCAAGCTAATCAGGAAGCAGTTCTTGTTGAGCGATGACGAGAACAGGAAGCTGGAAAGTGAGGCTTCGAAAAGAGGATTATCCGTTTCGAATCTCACTAGAACG
>JAIBCA010000087.1 GCA_019694345.1 Pyrinomonadaceae bacterium
CGGGCGACAACATCCAGATGGAGATCGAGCTTATCGCACCGATCGCAATGGAAAAAGGACTCCGCTTCGCTATCCGCGAGGGCGGCCGCACCGTCGGTGCCGGAACCGTTTCGGAGATCGTGGAATAGTTGATCGTCGGTGGTCCGTGGTTGGTCTCGTAGACTTGGCCGCGATCAGCCGGCAACGAACTAAGAGCTGAATTTATGTTAAACGAAAAGATTCGCATCAAGTTGAAAGCGTACGACCATCGCGTGTTGGATCAGTCCACACAGGAGATCGTCGATACTGCGAAGAGGACGGGAGCAAGGATCGCAGGTCCGATTCCTCTACCGACCATCAAGAATAAATGGACGGTCTTGAGGTCGCCCCACGTTGACAAAAAGTCGCGTGAGCAGTTCGAGATCAGGACCCACAAGCGATTGATGGACATACTCGATCCGACAGCCGAAACGGTCGATGCGTTGATGAAATTAGATCTTCCGGCTGGCGTTGATGTAGAGATCAAGGCGTTTGGCAAGAATTAAGTTTGGAGCGCCGGGTTTGTCTGGCCCTTCACAATGGAGAATCCTGAGAGCAGGACTCCAAACCATAAATTATGATTAGCGGAATCATTGGTAGAAAAATGGGAATGACTCAGCTCTTTGCTGAAGATGGCACGGTAACTCCGGTTACGGTCATAAAGGCTGGGCCCTGTGTCGTCGTTCAAACGAAAAGTGCTGCGGGTAGGGACGGATATAATGCCGTTCAATTGGGCCTTGTTGAAGACAAACCTATCCGTCTGAAGAACGTGACCAAGCCGCTTCGCGGCCACTTCGAAAAGACTGGTGGAGGATTGCCCCCAACTCGGGTGCTTAAGGAGATCCGCTTGACCGGTGAACCTGAAGCAGCGATCGGCGACCAGATCAAAGTTGACGTTTTCGCCGACGGCGACGCAGTTGAGGTTGTCGGGAAGTCGAAAGGACGCGGTTTCGCGGGGACGATCAAACGTCATAAGTTCGCTCGAGGTCCCGAGTCACACGGTTCGATGAACGTGCGTGAACCGGGATCGATCGGCCAGTCGGCATATCCCTCGCGTGTTATCAAAGGCACGCGTTCGTCGGGCCACATGGGTGACGCCCGCGTGACTGTGAAGGGGTTGACGGTTGCGAAAGTCGATATTGAAAACAACCTTCTGATGGTACGCGGAGCAGTTCCGGGTCCGAACGGCGGATTGGTAATAGTTAAGAAAAGCTAAGATACCGGTTACTGGTAACAGGCGGCAGAAAGAGATCTGATACTTGTTACCATTCACCGTTGACTGTTTACTGAGGAAAATATTATGCCTACCGTAAAGGTTCGCAATTTGAAGAATAAAGAGGTCGGTGAAGTGAAGCTTCCTGATGCCGTATTTGGCGTCGAATTGAACGAAGCTTTGATCCATTCGGCTGTGATGAATTATCAGGCCAACGGCCGCCAGGGAACATCGGCGACCAAGACCCGCGGTAACGTCTCGGGTTCTGGCCGCAAACTCTGGAAGCAAAAGGGAACCGGACGTGCGCGCATCGCATCGCTTCGCTCGCCTTTGTGGAAAGGGGGCGGTAATGTCCACGGGCCGCAGCCCAGGGACTGGTCATATCAGATGCCCAAGAAGATGCGCCGCGGGGCCCTGCGGTCTGCTCTTTCAGAGAGGCTTAGAGAAGGAAACTTGATCATCATTGATGAATTTGACTTCGCTAATCCGAAAACGGCCGAATTCCTCGGAGTAATGGAAAAGCTTGGGCTGATCGAGAACAAGAAGCGGGCGAAAACCCTGATCATAGATTCGCTTGACAACGAGAACCTTATCCTCTCGTCGCGAAACGTGCAGAAGACGAAGGTGACCAACAACTTCGGGTTGAACATCTACGACATCATTTATCATGAAAAGCTCGTAATTTCGAAGGCCGCAGTGGAGGAGCTTAGCTCGCTGCTCGACCCGAAGCGTGAATCCGGCAAAATCGGCGATGCTGTCGCCGAGGCCGTCGTCGAGGAAAAGCCGAAGGCTAGGAAGGAAGCAAAGCCCAGAGCGGAAAAGGCTCCGAAGGCTGAGGCCGCTCCGGCCGTTGAAGAAGCACCTGCGGTAGAAGCAGCAGAGGAGGCGACTGAAAATGAGTAGCTTGGGAGTTTGGGACATATTAAAGTCGCCGGTCATTACCGAAAAGAGCGTCATTCTCAAAGAAGATTCGACGGATGAGAGCGGCGAGCGTAACCAGGGACAGGTTTTGACCTTTCGGGTCAATAAAAAGGCCAACAAGACCGCAATCAAGGCCGCGGTCGAAGAGATCTTCAACGTCAAGGTAGCAGCCGTTCGCACGGTGCAGTATGACGGCAAGGTCAAGAAACGCGGTCGCATCGAGGGTAGGCGGGCAGGCTTTAAGAAGGCTTATGTGACCCTTAGAAAGGGCGAGCCGATGGTTGATTACGCAGAAGCCATCTAGTGGAATCGTGATTTTCGAATGATCGGTCTCTAAAGATTAGGTTCTATTCGAAATTCTTTGTGCGACATTTAAGATTATGGGAATCAAGAGATTAAAACCGACATCTCCGGCAAGACGTTACCAGACGTATTTGACCCGCGATGAATTGACCCCGAACGCAGTACCCGAAAAATCACTGCTCGAGGCCAAAAAGAGAATTTCAGGACGTAACAGCGACGGCCGCATCACGATACGCCGACGCGGTGGCGGCCACAAGCGATTTTACCGGATTATTGACTTCAAGCGTGACAAGGCCGGTATTCCGGGAAAAGTTGCCCAGCTTGAGTATGACCCGAATCGCTCGGCTCACATCGCTCTTATCAATTATCTCGACGGTGAAAAGCGATATATTCTCGCCCCGGTCGGCTTGACGGTCGGGACCACTATCGTCAGCGGCGAAGATGCAGACATCCTGCCGGGTAATGCACTTCCGATCAAGAACATACCGCTTGGCACATCGGTTCATAACATTGAACTCCGTCCCGGAAAGGGAGGCCAAATGGTTCGTTCGGCTGGCGGCTTTGCCCAGATCGTTGCGAAGGAAGGTGACTTTGCGCAGCTTCGTATGCCGTCAGGCGAGGTGCGAAAGGTTCCGGTCGTCTGCATGGCGACGGTCGGCCAGGTCGGCAACACCGAACATGAAAATGTTTCACTCGGCAAAGCGGGCCGGTCACGCTGGATGGGCAAGCGTCCGAAAGTTCGTGGCGTTGCCATGAACCCGGTGGATCACCCGCACGGCGGCGGTGAAGGCAAAACATCAGGCGGACGTAATCCGGTTACTCCTTGGGGGCAGCCGACCCGCGGATACAAGACGCGTCGCAATAAACGCACGAGCAATATGATCGTGAAGGACCGTAGGAGGAAATAAGGAATAGAGAACATCGAATAGCGGATGGATCATTCACGTTCATTCTAGATTCTAGATTCTAAATTCTGTTTTGGAATTATGCCACGTTCATTAAAAAAAGGACCGTTTATCGATCTTAGCGTTCAAAAGACGCTCCGCCGCATTCTGGAGGGAGGGCCGAAGCCGCCTGCGATCAAAACCTGGTCGCGACGTTCGACGATCACGCCGGACATGGTCGGATTGACCTTTGGTGTGCACAACGGCAAACGCCACATCCCGGTATTTATTACCGAGAACATGGTCGGCCACAAGTTGGGTGAATTTTCGCCGACGCGGGTGTTCAAGGGGCATCCGGGAACGAAAGCCGAGAAGATGGCCAAGAGGAAATAGCTCCCAGATCGGCTTGACCCAATGGCACTATTGCCGGAGTCCTCCGATAGCGAGCAGCTAACTAAGAATATGGAAGCGATAGCAAAACTTAAACACCTGAAAGGCTCGCCGCGTAAGGCAAGACTGGTGATCGATCTGATCCGCGGTCAGAATGTGTCTCACGCGTTGTCCATCTTGAAATTTACGGACAAAAGAGCGGCTTTGCCGATTGCAAAGTGCCTGAATTCCGCGATCGCAAATGCGACGTATCTTGCCGAGCAGCAGAACATAGCTATTGACCCAGATGATCTGTGGGTCAATCTCTGCTATGTCGATATGGGGCCGACAAAGAACCGCCGACGTATGCGTCCGGCCCCGCAGGGACGAGCATACCGCGAACAGCGTCACTATTGCCACATCACGATACAGGTAACCAGTGAAGACAAGCCGAAGGCTGAGAAGCAACTGCTCACAGAAGCCTTGAAGAAGGCCAAGCCGCTAGGCAAGAAGCTGGCTGCGAAGGTCGCTGGCGTTGAGCCTAAAAAGGCAAAGGTTGAAAAGCCAGCTGCGGAACCGGTCGTTGAGGAAGTGGTCGAGGCCACTACGGTTGTTGAGGCTGTTGAGGAAACAACTACCGGAATGGTGGAGACGGTGGAAGCGACCGAAGTAGAGACTGCGGTCGAAACGGTTGACGCAGATGCTGCTGAGATCCAGGCTGAAGAAAGCGAGGACGCTGAAAAGAAAGATTAAGGGTTTTTATGGGACAGAAAGTTCATCCATACGGCTTCCGAGTCGGTTATAACAAAGATTGGCACTCGCACTGGTTTGCGAAGGGCGAGTTTGCCGAATTTCTGGCAGAGGATCTCAAGCTCAAGCGTGATCTGAAAAAACGCTTTGGCGGCGGCGGAGTTTCGCATATCGATATTGAGCGCGCCGCAGCCCGTCTGAAAATCATCATCTATACTTCGCGACCGGGCATTATCATTGGACGCAAGGGCGCCGAGATCGAAAGCCTTCGCGAGGAATTGTCGAGAAAGACGGGCCGTGAGGTTTTGGTCTCGATTCAGGAGATCCGTCACCCGGAACTGAACGCTCAATTGCAGGCTGAGAAGATCACGCAGCAACTCGAAAAGCGAATTGCTTTTCGTCGGGCGATGAAAAAGACGATGGAAGAGTCGCAGCGATTCGGAGCACAAGGCATCAAGGTTATGATCGCCGGCCGGCTTAACGGGGCCGAGATCGCCCGAACCGAATGGTCACTTCAGGGCCGCTTGCCGCTGCACACTCTGCGTGCCGATATCGATTACGGATTTGCTGAGGCACTCACGACTTTCGGCATTATCGGTGTAAAAGTTTGGATCTACCGCGGCGAGATCCTCGACCCGAACGCTTCGATGGCTCGTGGCACGACCACGGACCCGATGAACGAAGTCAAAGTTGAACGCGGAGCAGGCCGCGGCGACCGACGACCGCGTCGCGACGACCGAAACAGATAAGATCGTCCCCCGCGGTTTGCCTCCGGTCATTGGCAATCGCGATCGTTAGACAGGGGCCAATGACCGCGTACCGAGAAACGAAAGAGGTTTATTAGCTATGTTAATGCCGAAGAAGGTCAAGCACCGAAGAGTGATGAAAGGCCGCATGCGTGGTAAAGCTACCCGCGGCGAGCAGATCAGTTTTGGTGATTTTGGACTGAAAGCACTTGAAGCGGGATGGATAACTGACCGCCAGATTGAAGCCGCTCGTATTGCGATGACACGTCACGTAAAGCGCGGCGGAAAGATCTGGATCCGCATGTTCCCTGACAAACCGATCACCAAGAAGCCGGCTGAAACCCGTATGGGCAGCGGTAAGGGTGCGCCGGATCACTGGGTTGCGGTCATCAAACCGGGACGCGTGATGTATGAGATCCAGGGGGTCGATGAGGCGTTAGCACGTGAAGCGTTTCGCTTGGCGGCACAGAAACTGCCGATCAAGACCAAGTTTGTTAGCCGTGCCGATATGGAAGGGGGCATAGTCTAGAACAATGAAACGAAAGGAACAGATGGAGCAGCTGTCCGAAATGACTGCTGATGAATTGAAAGATCAGGCCGATGCGTTAAAGGAGTCGCTTTTTCGCTTGAAGTTTCGCAAGACGCTCGGAGTCGGCGAAACGATAAATGACATTCGTCGCGAGAAGAAGACATTGGCCCGTGTTTACACGCTGCTTAACAAAAAGGACGCCGAGGCCAAATAATCTGCCGAACGGCCCTGAGAAAACAAGATGGCAAAGAAGAAGAACGAAGAAATAGAAGAAACTACGGTAGAGACGGCCGAGGCTGCAGTATCCGAAGATGTCGTGGTCGAGGCCGCGGCCGCTGAAGAAGCTACTCCGGTGGCGGAAGTATCGGTTCCGGCTGAGGAAGTCGCCGTCGAGACTGCCGCGGAAGAAGTTGTCGCTGTCGAAGAGCCCGCTCCGGTGGTCGCTGCGAAGCCGAAAAAGGCCGCAGCTCCGAAGGCCGCTTCAAAAGAAAGGACTCCGGCTCCGGTCGAAACCGAGGAAAAGAAGAAGTCTGGCAAGCGGGCTGAAAAGGTTGGGATCGTTTCTTCGGACAAAATGATGAAGACCGTCACGGTCCGTGTTGACCGCCTGGTCAAGCATCCGATCTATCGCAAGTATGTCAAGAAGAGAAAGAAATTCATGGCTCATGACGAAACAGGTGCCAAGATCGGCGATAAGGTTAGGATCGTTGAGACCCGTCCGCTATCAGCCAGAAAGCGCTGGCGTGTCGTCGAGATCATTCAAAAAGCACAGTCTTAAATAGTTGGGATTCAACTAACAGATTACTGGTAGAGGAAAAGTTATGATTCAGATGCAGACCTCGTTAGCGGTCGCTGACAATTCAGGAGCGAAGCGTGTTGAGATGATCATGCCGGTCGGCGGATCGACGAGCAAGATCGCTCGCCTTGGCGACACCATCAAGGTTACGGTCAAGGAAGCCGCTCCGGATGGCACCGCTAAGAAAGGTAAAGTTTATAACGCGGTGATCGTTCGCACGCGAAAAGAGGTTCGTCGAAAAGATGGCACCTACATACGGTTCGACGAGAACGCCGCAGTTCTGATCAAGGACGACGGTTCGCCGATCGGCACCCGCGTTTTCGGGCCCGTCGCCCGCGAACTTCGTGAAAAGAACTTTATGAAGATCGTCAGCCTCGCCCCGGAGGTTATATAAGAAAATGAAAACGGTTAAGACAGGCACAGTACGGAGCAAGATCAAGCGCGGCGACCAGGTCGTATTTATCGCTGGTAAGGAGTACAACCGCTACGACAGCGCCGGAAATCGGCAGCCGTATCGCGGAAAGGTAATGGCGGTCGACGCCCGCAATGCAAAAGTCAAGGTTGAAGGTGCGATGATCGTCAAGAGGCACCGGAAACCGATTCCGCAGCTCAACCGCGAGGGCGGCATAGTCGAGCAGGAAGCGTGGGTCAGCATATCAAATGTGGCTCTGATCGATCCGGAAACCGGAAAGCCGACCCGCGTGAAAATCGAGGAGCGTGACGGCAAGAAGGTTCGGGTCGCCAAAAGCGGCAAGGTCATTCCGGAGTCAGGCTCTTACAAACGCGAATCGATTAAGAAGGTTGAAGGCGACGCTGAATAAGTTAGACATTTTACGTTTGGAAACGCCGTAAATGCGATACCCAGACGACAATAGGGAGAGGTCGAAAATGGCCAGACTGAAAGAAAAATATAAAAGCGAGATCGCACCGGCATTAGCCAAAGAGTTTGAGATCTCAAATCCGATGGCGATCCCCAAGATCGAAAAGATCGTCGTTAACATGGGACTCGGCGAAGCGAGCGCTAATGCCAAGATACTCGACATCGCGACCGAGGAACTGAAAGCAGTTACCGGCCAGAAGCCAGTCGTCACCAAGGCGAAAAAGTCGATCGCGGCTTTCAAACTGCGTCAGGGAATGAGCATTGGTACGATGGTAACACTTCGCGGCGACCGCATGTATGAATTTCTCGATCGTTTGATATCAGTAGCACTTCCTCGCGTACGGGACTTTCGCGGTATCTCGGGCAAGGCTTTTGACGGACGCGGCAATTATACGCTTGGTATCCGTGAACAGCTGATATTTCCGGAGATTGATTTTAATAAGGTCGATAAGACTCGGGGGATGAATATCTCGATCGTTACGACCGCCCGCACTGACGAAGAGGCCCGCTCGCTTTTGAAAGCACTCGGGATGCCCTTTAGACAATAGGTTTAGAAGAACATGGCAAAGATAAGCAAAGTAGTCAAAAACGACCGACGCAAGGATATGGTGAAGCTTTGGGCTGATCGCCGTGCCGAGGCCAAGAAGATCATCAACAACCCGAAATCGACGGTCGAAGAAGTCGATGCCGCGGTGATCGCGTTGCAGAAAATGCCCCGCGATGCCAGCCCGATCCGTGTTCGTAACCGCTGCTCGCAGACGGGACGCTCACGTGGGTATCTTAGGAAATTTGGGATTTCGCGTATCGCTCTTCGAGAACTCGCCCTTGAGGGCCAGATCCCGGGCGTGACGAAATCAAGTTGGTAAAAAGGTTGGACGACCGCGATCCAAGGCCGTGCCAGTAGCACCGGAACCGGGAATGACGGGACCAAATGCAGAAAAAGACGGAGTAAACAGTAATGACAGATCCAATAGCCGATATGCTCACGCGGATTCGTAATGCGATTGCTGCGAATCACACACGTGTTGATATTCCTGGCTCAAAGCTCAAGCTCGAGGTTGCACGCATTCTTAAGGAAGAGGGCTATATCAATAGCTTTACGACAAAGGGGGAAGGCGTAAAATACATGATCCGTGTATTCCTTCGCTATGATGCGAAGGGCGTTTCGTCAATCACCCATCTATCGCGTGTTTCGCGACCCGGCCGACGCGTCTATGTTGGTGCGGCCGACATTCCGCGTGTTTTGGGCGGCTACGGCATCAATATCGTTTCGACTTCACTAGGGCTGATGAGCGGAAAGCAAGCTCGCCGTCAGAAAGTCGGTGGAGAGATTTTGGCAGAAGTATATTAAGAGGAAAAAGGATGAAGGCGAATGGCGGGAAATACCCGGACATTCGAAACCCAATCCGCAATAGATTATGTCTCGAGTAGGAAAAAAACCGATCAATGTCCCTGCGGGCGTGACCGTAACGATCAATGATACGATGCTTGAGGTCAAAGGGCCGAAAGGCACACTTACGACCCCGGTTCCGGCGGGCGTTAGCTTTAAGCTCGAAGAGGGGACTCTGACGGCCGAACGTGCCAGCGATGATCAAGCCGCTTTTCATGGCTTGGCACGTGCATTAGCGAACAACGCGATCGTTGGTGTGACCGACGGATTTACACGTGAGATGGACATCGTAGGTGTCGGTTACAAGGCGGACGTTCAGGGCTCGAAGATCAATTTTTCGCTTGGTTATTCGCATCCGATCGAATACGTCCTGCCTGCGGGTATCGACGCCAAGGCCGAAAGGGTCAATACCAAGACGTCGATCAATCAATATCAGACGACCATCACGCTAAGTGGCATAGACAAACAGCTGCTCGGCCAGGTGGCCGCCGAATTAAATCGTTTGAGAAAGCCTGACGCTTACAAAGGAAAGGGCGTTCGTTACGCTGATAGGCATTATAAACTGAAGCCGGGCAAGACAGGTAAATAGTAGATCAGGGGCCAGATGCGGGCGGTTTGCCTGCCTCGGGTTCGGGTTGTACGAACAACTAAAATTATGGCACAGAAAAGTAGAGCAGAGATCCGACAGGGTGTTCATAGCCGCATTCGGAAGAAGGTACAGGGGACGGCGGAGCGTCCGCGTCTGGCGGTATTTCGCAGCCTTAACCATATCTACGCCCAGGTGATCGATGACCGCTCGGGCAAAACGCTGGCAACAGCATCGACCACTGAAAAGGCTCTGGCCGGTTCGACCGGCGGAAACGTCGAGGCCGCCAAGAATGTCGGCAAGGCGATCGCCGAACGAGCGCAGAAAGTCGGGATCTCGAGTGTTGTTTACGACCGCGGAGGTTATGTTTATCATGGCCGCGTTAAGGCCCTCATCGACGCAACCCGAGAAGCCGGCCTGAACAAGCACGAAGAGGCCGTTAAGGAATCAGAATAAGAGAGCAATGACGATGAATAAACAGAGAATTTCCCCGGGCGGCCTTATCCTCAAGGATCAGTTGATATCAATCAACCGCGTTACCAAGGTTGTTAAGGGCGGTAAGAATATGTCGTTTGCGGCGCTTGTAGTCGTCGGTGACGAGGCTGGACACGTTGGTTTTGGCACCGGAAAGGCTAAGGAAGTACCGAACGCGATCAAAAAGGCGGTTGAAGCGGCCAAAAACAACCTAATTCGCGTACCGCTTATCGATGGAACACTGCCGCACGAAATGATCGGCGAATACGGTGCGGGGCGCGTTCTGCTAAAGCCAGCCAAGGAAGGTACCGGCGTGATCGCCGGAGGTGCCGTTCGTGCCGTGCTGCAGAGCCTTGGCGTTCACAATGTGCGAACCAAGATCCTCGGGTCGAATAACGCTCATAACGTCATTCGTGCCACATTTAACGGATTACTGAGGATGAAAGACCCGATCGAGGTTGCTCGCCTTCGCGGAAAGCAGGTTGAGGAGTTGGTCTAAAACGACGTTGTTGTTCGGGCACTTGGTGCGAGGCGGTCGGCTCGACCCCATGTCTCGCGGAATCAGGTAGGCCGTGGACGCGGCATACTTTGGAAATTAGAATTATGGCAAAGAAAGCAGAAACCACCGAAAGCGGAAAGATCAAAATCCAGTATTATCGGAGTATGATCGGCTACGCCAAAAAGCAAAAGGAGATCGTAAAGAGCCTTGGGATAACAAAGCTCAATCAAACGGTCGAACGCACCGATTCGGCAGCGACCCGTGGCATTGTTGCCAAGGTACCGCACCTGTTGCGAATCGTTGATTAAGTTTAAGTAAATCGGCTTTCGATAATTGTAAATAGAGTAATCGAACGCGACACTCGGAGATTTGCGATTTTCGACGAACGAGGAAAAAAATGGCTTTAACATTGAATAATTTACATCCGGCGAAGGGCTCGACACACAAAAAGAAGCGCGTTGGACGCGGTCCCGGTTCAGGGCTCGGCAAAACCTCAGGACGCGGCCACAAGGGCCAAAAGTCACGCTCGGGCTACAGCAGCCGCCCAGGATTTGAAGGCGGACAGATGCCGCTGCAACGACGATTGCCAAAGCGTGGATTCACGAACATCTTTAAGAAGGAGTGGCTTGAGATCAGTCTTGCGAAGATCGAGGAGAATTTCAACGCTGGTGATGTCGTTACTCCTGAGATACTTCACGAACGCGGGTTAATTAAAAAGGCGAAGCACGATCTGGTCATCCTCGGCAACGGCGACGTGACCAAATCGTTGAATATTTCGGCTCATCGTTTTACGAAAACGGCTAAGGATAAGATCGAGAAGGCCGGTGGAACCGCTACCGCAATCGTGAAAGCAGCCGAGGCAGATGCCTAGTTCGTTGATCGCGGTTCGTTAATGATAGTTGCGGCCGGCGTGATGGCCGGCTCACAAGACGGACTGCAAACAAAGATATGGAAAAGTTTTTTGGTGCCGTTCAGAACATGTTCAAGATCCCGGAGTTGCGGAGGCGCATCCTCTTCACCCTCGGGCTCTTGGCGGTTTATCGTTTTGGTGCACATGTCCAGGCGCCGGGGATAAATAAAGTCCGTCTGGAACAGGTTTGGGGCGAAGTGGCGGGAACGCTGCTCGGTGTGCTCGACCTTTTCTCGGGCGGCAACTTTCGCACGATCTCGGTTTTCGCGCTGGGCGTGACACCGTATATCACCGCTTCGATCATCATGCAGTTGATGCCCGTGCTTTCTCCGGCTATGAAAAAGATCCAGGAAGAAGGCGAGGTCGGGCGGCAAAAGATGAACCAGTGGACAAGATACCTTACGGTTGTGCTCTGTTCGATCCAAACCTTCTTTGTTGCAACATGGCTCCACCGAAACGGCATCATCGCCGAGACTTGGTGGGCGACCTCAATGGTTGTGATCACCCTGACGACCGGCACGATATTCGTGATGTGGCTCGGAGAACAGATCACGGAACGAGGCGTTGGAAATGGCATCTCATTACTGATTTTTGCGGGTATTGTCATTGGGCTGCCCAGAGGATTGACGCAGATCAGCGATCGCGTCAGCGCTGGCGACGCGATGCAGACGCTCGGTGTACTTTTCCTCGTCGTTGTGCTTGTGGCTTTGATCGCCTTGATCGTCTATGTCGAATCGGCCCGTCGAAACATAGCCATTAGTTATGCTAGCCGGCGAGTTGGCAGCCAGACCGTTAGGGGACAGGATACCAGCCTGCCGCTTAAGATAAACATGGGCGGCGTCATCCCGGTAATCTTCGCCTCATCAGTGCTGGCCATGCCGCAGACTTTGTTTTCGGCGTTTCCGCCCGACCAGAATGATCCGAACTCGACTTGGAGCAAGGTCTACGCTTTCATGCAGCAGTTTCACGGCGGTGATCCGTACTACGAACTGTTCTTTCTCTCGATGATCGTTTTGTTCACGTTCTTTTATATTACGATCATCTTCAATACCGACGAGGTCGCGGACAACCTCAGAAAGCATGGCGGATTTATTGCCGGCATTCGTCCGGGGGCCCCGACGGCCGAGTATATGAACGGCATCCTGACGCGTCTGACGACCGTTGGTGCGATCTATCTCGCTTTTGTGGCGTTTACTCCACAACTTTTGCTTAGTGGTTTTAAGGTGGCTCGTTTGCCGTTTATCGGCACGGCGCTTGACAACTTTTTCACTGCGACACCGGGACTCAGCTGGATCCCGACTGGTTTGGGATATCAATTTTACTTTGGCGGTACTTCGCTGCTGATCCTTGTCGGTGTGGCAATGGACACGGTGGCACAGATCGAAGCTCAATTGGTAATGAGAAACTATGAGGGATTCCTTGGAGCCGGTTCGCGGCTGAGAGGCAGAAGAAGTTAGGAAAATCTAGCCACAGAGCACACAAATATCACGGAGAAGTGCTGGATTCGGTTCTCTGTGAAATCAGTGTCCTCTGTGGTGAATTGCTTTAATGGATAAGATCATTGTTTTGATTGGTGCCCCGGGAGCTGGAAAGGGCACTCAGGCGAGATTGTTGCAAGAGCGGCGGAATATTCCACAGATCTCGACAGGTGACATGTTTCGTGAAATGAGGTCGCTTGATACCCCGCTCGCACGGGAAGTTCAGGAAATAATGGCCTCGGGTAAACTAATCTCCGACGAAATCACTTATCGAATCGTTCGGGAGCGAACGTCGAAGAGCGATACGGCTGGAACCTTTGTTCTCGATGGCTATCCTCGGACCGCGGTCCAGGCTGAACAGCTGGAAACATTGGCGGGAGAGCAAGGTAAGGAAATATTGGCGATCGAGGTGGATATTCCCGCCGAGGAGTTGATGAAACGCTTGACAGGCAGAAGAAGTTGCCCCGAATGCGGCGAAATTTACAATATCTACTCGAAGCCGCCAAAGGTCCAGGGTTTCTGTGACATGCATCCGGAATGCCCGCTTGACCACCGTGCCGACGACAACGAGGAGAGCGTAAAGACGCGTCTTGATACTTATCAAGCAAATACCGCTCCACTGCTTGAGTATTACGGACGATCAGGTCGCTTGAGCAAGGTCAGCGGAATCGGCGATGTTGAAGAAATCTACGCCGAACTGTCGGCCCTCTTGTAGACCAAGAAATGAAGTCCAATGCCACCATTCATAAGGTTTGGCGGTATTTGACCGGTAAGAAGATGATCATTGCAAAGTCAGCCAAAGATTTGGATAAGATGCGTGACGTCGGGGAACTTATCGCCGAGGTCCGCGAAGCTTTGCGAGCGATGGTCAAGCCGGGAATCTCGACGCTTGAGCTCAATACGGCGGCCGAAAAGATGATCCGTGACGCTGGCGCGATCCCAACCTTCATAGGATATCATGGCTTTCCGTACGCGATATGCGCATCGGTCAATCACGAAATCGTTCACGGCTTTTCAAAGCCTGATCCGCTCAACGAAGGCGACATCATCTCGTTGGATATGGCCGCTACCTATAACGGTTTTGTTGGCGATACGGCAATGACCGTGCCTGTCGGTGAAATCACCGACGACTTAAGGCAATTGATCCGGGTAACCGAGGAATGTTTACAGTTAGGCATCGAAGCGTCACGCGTGGACAATCGCATTGGCGACATTGGTTGGGCCGTTCAGCAGCACGCTCAGAAATACGGATACGGCATAGTTCGCGACTATACCGGACATGGTATTGGTCGAGCGATGCACGAAGCTCCGCAGATACCGAACTACGGCCGTCCCGGAACGAAAGAGCGTATCCGGGCTGGTTACTGCTTCGCGATAGAGCCAATGTTGAATATGGGCACGCATGAAACGCGGACACTCAGTGATAAGTGGACGGTCGTCACTTTGGACGGAAAACCATCGGCACACGCCGAGCACACGCTCGCGGTTACGGCTGACGGGCCTGAGATTCTCACTCTGACCAAAGAACAGAAAAAGCAGCTAACGGCAAGGAGTGCCTTATGACTTGAAATAGTTTGGGAAAAGCGTTAACATTAACGGTTTGCCCAACTAGAAAGAAAGTTGGCTTTAGAATGTATGTCTAAAGAGGAAGCGATCGAGGTCATGGCAACGGTTTTGGAAACGTTGCCGAACGCAATGTTCAAGGTTGCGGTGGACGGGAATCAACATGAGGTTCTCGCCCATATCTCGGGGAAGATGAGGAAGAATTTTATTCGTATCCTCCCGGGCGACAAGGTACTTGTCGAACTTTCGCCTTACGACCTGAACCGGGGCCGAATAACGTATCGCTATAAGTAGCGACAGGGGAAAAGTAATGAAAGTCAGACCGTCAGTTAAAAAGATCTGCGATAAGTGCAAGATCATTCATCGTAAGGGCGTAGTTCGGGTAATTTGCGACAATCCGAAGCACAAACAGCGTCAGGGATAGGTTTATTTAGGAGACATTATGGCTCGCGTAGCAGGAGTTGATTTACCGCCCAATAAACGGGCACAGATTGGGATGACCTACATTTACGGTGTAGGCAAGTCGCGTGCGACTGAAATTCTGGACAAAGCGGGCATCAGCATTGACGCCCGCATCAAGGATCTCAGCGAAGATGAGCTGAACAAGATCCGTACGATCCTGGATACAGATGGCGACATCGAGGGTGACCTCAGAAAGCGTGTCCAGATGGACATTAAGCGTTTGATGGATATAGGCTGCTACCGCGGGTTACGGCACCGTCGAAGCTTGCCGGTTCGCGGTCAGCGTACCAGCACGAACGCTCGAACACGGAAAGGGCCGCGAAAGGCAGCGGTCGCCAAGAAGAAGGCTCCGGGCAAGAAGTAGTTTCGAGTGGGCGGCGAGCGGTTAACGAATATTCGTGTTAACTGGTCACTGCTCATAGCTCACTGAATATATGGCAAAAGCACCAGCAAAGAAGACTTACAAGAAGAAAGAGAAAAAGAACATACCGGTTGGCATCGTTCATATAGCAGCGTCGTTCAATAACACGCTTATCTCGATCACCGACGCGAATGGCAACTTGGTGGCTCAGTGCTCGTCGGGTGCACGCGGCTTTCGCGGTTCGCGAAAAGGGACGCCGTTTGCAGCTCAGCAGGCAGCTTCCGAGGCCGCCCGCAAAGCTGTCGAGGCAGGGATGCGAGAGGTCGAGGTTCGGGTCAAAGGCCCGGGCGGCGGTCGTGAGTCGGCTATACGTGCGGTCAGCCAAGCCGGGATTCGCGTGACCGCGATCCGCGACGTGACGCCGATCCCGCACAACGGTTGTAGACCGCCGAAAAGGCGTAGAGTTTGATCTTTGGTCGTTGACCATTGATTTCCGGCCGGAACACCATCCCGGCATTTTAACAATCGAAAGGACGAAGGGAGCAGAGGGCTCCTGTAAACTTTTTCGCAATAGCGGGTCGGAAGTTTTTGATTGGCCTTCAAAATTAGGTCGAAAACTACGAAACGCTTGTGCTGAAAGCAGAATACTAATATGGCTAGATATAGAGATGCGGTTTGCCGCCTGTGCCGCCGCGAAGGTGGAAAGTTATTTTTGAAAGGCGACCGTTGCTACAAACCGTCGTGTGCAATTGAAAAACGCGGGACCAACCCGCCGGGGCAGCATGGTGCAGCCCGCCGAAAGATGCTCGCCGGCTACGGCGAACAGCTTCGCGAGAAGCAGAAGGTAAAGCGTATATACTTCATCCTCGAGAAGCAGTTTCGAAACTACTTCGAGAAGGCCCTTCGCCAGAAAGGCGTTACCGGCGAAAACCTTCTTTTCATGCTTGAGCGTCGATTGGATAATGTCGTTTACCGCTCAGGTTTCTCAACCTCGCGCCGTCAAGCTCGGCAGCTCGTCAATCACGGTCATATCACCGTCAACGGAAAGAAAGTGGACATCCCGTCATTCCAGGTCAAGACCGGCGACGTCGTTATGGTAAAGGACAAGAGTCAGAAGAACACGCACGTCGAAGGGGCCTGGCAGACAGCCGTCGGCCGAGGGCGTCCGTCCTGGCTCAGCTCAGGTGCGGTCGAATACAGCGTTTCGGTTTCGGGTACCCCTCGACGTGAGGATGTTGACGCAAACATTAACGAACAGCTTATCGTCGAACTTTACAGCAAGTAACACAGTCAGTTTCCGGCTTCTGGTCCAACACGCTTCGAGCTTTCCGGCTCGTACAAGGACTAGAAGCCGGGAACTAAGAACTATTTTAAAACGCATATGACACAGAGTAATAGTTGGACAGATTTTCAAATGCCGAGCCGTTTGAATGTCGAGACGGAAACCCTGACAGAACGTTACGGGAAATTTTACGCCGCTCCGTTCGAACGCGGTTTCGGAACAACGATCGGAAACTCGATCCGGCGAGCGCTCTTGTCGTCGATCGAAGGGGCAGCGATCACTGCCGTTAAGATCGATGGGGTCGAACACGAATTTTCTTCGATCAAAGGCGTTGTCGAAGACGCCACGGACGTCATCCTTAATCTGAAACAGGTCCCGTTCAAGCTTCATGGGAATGGACCGAAGACGCTGTCGATCACCAAAAAGGGGGCGGGCGAGGTGACCAGCGCCGACATCGAAGCCGACGGCGACGTCGAGGTACTCGACAAGACGATCCATATAGCAACTGTCAGCTCGGGCGGTTCGATCGGCATCGAAATGAGATTGAAATCTGGCCGCGGCTACGTTTCGGCTGAAGTAAATAACGATGAGGATCTGTCGGTCGGATACATACCAATCGATTCGGTCCACACGCCGATCAAGAAGGTCAATTATACGGTCGACCAGACACGACAGGGATCCAACACTGAATTTGACCGTTTGACGATCGAGGTTTGGTCTGACGGATCGGTCAAGCCCGAGGATTCGATCGGCCTTGCTGCCAAGCTGGTCAAGGACCATATGGCGATCTTCATTAATTTTGAGGAAGAAGAAGAGGAGTATAAGTACGAAGACATCGCTCGTCCGCCGCTGATGCGGAATGATTTGCTTGATAAATCAGTCGACGAACTGGAGCTTTCCGTCCGTTCATACAACTGCCTCAAAAATGCAGACATTCGTTCAATCCGCGATCTGATCCGGCGAAGCGAAAAGGACATGCTGAATACCAAAAATTTTGGCAAGAAATCTCTGACCGAGATCAAAGACATGCTCCACGGGATGGGGCTCGATTTCGGAATGGACTTCGACGAACAAGGTAATCCGATCCCGGGGTCGGGCGGGAGAGATCTAGACTAAGAGTTCGATGCAATAGGCGAGCGGCGAATGCCTCGCTTGGGATCTTCTTACTCTACTGACTTAAAGACATGAGACACTTAAAAGCACATCGTAAATTGGGACGCACGAGCGAACATCGTATGTCGCTGCTCCGCAATCTGGCGACTTCGCTGATCAACGCGGACAAAGAGCACATCGTGACGACCGTTCAAAAGGCCAAGGAACTGCGTCCGTTTATCGAGAAAGCGATCACGCTTGCCCGTAAGGCACAGGAACTCAATGGTGACGACGCCGTGTTGCGGGGAGTTCATCTTCGACGTCAGGCATCGCGATATTTTCACGCGGGCAACAGTACGTTTAAGGCAGAGCAGAGCCGTTTTCGCGGTAAAAAGGGAGAGGCCAAAGAGCCGATCGAGCGAACGGCAGGTGTAAAAGCCGTCCAGAGGCTTTTCAACGAGCTCGGCGTGCGCTATAAAGACCGTAACGGTGGTTATACGCGTATTATTAAACTCGGCCGCCGTGTCGGTGACAATGCCGAGATGGCGGTCATCGAATTGGTTGATAACCCACGCGAACTGGCTGCCAAGGGCTAGTTCATCGGAGGATTGCCAGTATGAGCGAAAAGACGGCTCCGGCTAATGATATCGTCGCCAAAAAAAAGGTAACTGCGGGCGAAGGTGCTTCGTTTAACATGAACGAACTTCAAGCGCTTGCCGAACTGGTCAATGAACATGGCTTTACGGATTTTGAGTTTGAGAACGAGAACATTCGTGTGCGTCTTAGCAAAATGACTTCGGCTCCGATGGTTCAGGCGGCTCCGGTCGCTGCCCCGACAGCTCCTCCGACTGCGGCCGTGGCGCCGGTCGAGGCACCGGCAGATCCTGATGCGGGGCTTCATAAGATAACATCACCGATAGTTGGCACATTTTATCGCTCGCCGGGCCCGGATAAGGATCCGTACGTATCGGAAGGAAGTGTTGTTTCGTCTGAGACCACCGTATGCATCGTCGAAGCGATGAAACTGATGAACGAGATCCAGGCCGAGGTTTCCGGCGAGATCGTCAAGATCTACGTCGAAAATGGCCAGCCGGTCGAATTCGGACAGCCACTTTTTGGAGTAAGGAAGTAATATCCGCCGCGGAAATGCGGAGTCGGAAGTAGAGAACATCGAAGCGAGCCTTGGGCCGCTGAGGATCTCATCCACTGAACGACTCGGCGCTACGGCGGTTTATTTTTTATCAATGCGGGAAATTCGTAAAGTACTGGTGGCAAATCGCGGCGAAATAGCTTGCCGCATCATCTGGACGTGTAAGGAAATGGGCATAAAGACCGTTGCCGTGCACTCCGAAGCCGACCGCGACGCTCTCCACGTTCGGTTTGCGGATGAGGCGATCTGCATCGGGCCGGCAGCATCTGCCGAGAGTTATCTGAATATCCCGGCGATCATAAGTGCCGCTGAGATCACGAACGTCGACGCCATTCATCCGGGTTACGGTTTTCTTGCCGAATCAGCGACCTTTGCCAAGATCTGCGAAGATTGCAATATCAAATTTATCGGTCCCCGACCCGATGTTATTGCAATGATGGGCGACAAGGTCGAGGCAAGACGTACTATGACGGCTGCCGGCGTACCGATCCTTCCGGGCAGCCCCGATCCGATCGAAACCACTGAAGAAGCCCGAAAGATCGCACTTGAGATCGGCTTTCCGCTGATAATAAAGGCGGCCGCCGGCGGCGGGGGACGCGGAATGCGGATCGTACGAGAGGAAAGCGAGCTTCACGGCAATTTGGAACTTGCCCAGACAGAAGCATTGAACGCTTTTAAGAACGGGTCGGTTTACATTGAAAGGTATATTGAGCGGCCTCGGCACATTGAGATACAGGTGCTTGCCGATGAACACGGCAACGTAATCCATCTCGGCGAACGCGAATGCACTATCCAGCGGCGGCATCAAAAACTGCTTGAGGAAGCACCGTCGCCCGTCATTTCTGCCGAGCTTCGCGAGAAAATGGGTGCGGTCGCGGTAAGAGCCTGCCAAGAGATAGGCTACTCGAGCGCCGGAACATTTGAATTCTTGCTTGACGAAGACGACAGCTTCTATTTCATGGAAATGAACACGCGTATTCAGGTCGAGCACCCCGTCACCGAAATGGTCACGCTCGCTGACATCGTTCGTAATCAGATACGCATCGCCACGGGTGACGTTGTGGGTTACACGCAGGATGAAGTGCAGATCGTCGGCCACTCGATCGAATGCCGAATCAACGCTGAGGATCCGGTCAAATTTACGCCGAGCCCGGGCAAGATCACGGCATTTAACATCCCGGGCGGTCCCGGTGTGAGGGTTGATACGGCCGTTTACCCCGGTTATGTAGTACCGCCGTATTACGATTCGATGATCGCCAAATTGATCGTTCATGCACGTACACGCGAACTGGCTATTGCACGTATGCAGCGTGCGTTGGAAATGATGGTCATTGAAGGGATCAAAACGACAATCCCGCTGCACCGTAAGATAATGTCGGATGAGAATTTTCAAAAAGGAAATTTCTCTACCAAATTCATGGAGGAGTTCAAATACGAGATTTGAACGGAGTCGGGCCAAAGGCTTTGTGCCCGCGGTTGATAGAAGGTCGCGAATAGTAGATAATCTTACGGGATTACTTTTCACGATCCGTTTTAAGTTATTCAATAAATTTCGCGGTTACCGTGTTAATTCACGGAGTTACTGCGAGCAAAAGGAGAGGCTGATACAGCAAGACTAAGCATGTCAACAGTAAAAGAAGTAAAAGAACAAATAGTTGGTGATTTTAAGACCCATGCATCAGATACGGGTTCGTCGCAGGTTCAGATCGCGTTGCTCTCGCAGCGAATAAACGAGCTTACTGCTCATTTCAAGGTTCACAAGAAAGACAACAATTCGCGTCGAGGCTTGCTGATATTGGTCTCGCGTCGAAGGAAACTTCTGGATTATCTCAAGCGCCGCGACATTGACGCGTATCACGAGATCATCAAGAAGTTGGGCTTACGTCGTTAGTGTTAAGGATGGGAACGCGACGCGGTGGATTCTATGACGTAGCCGCTTTCCGTTTTGTTCTAGTAAGTGTAAGTGATAGCCGCTTCGGGCTACAAAGGACAAGATACCTTCTCGAAGATTTTGCCGATGGTTGCTGAACGTGACAGCATGCTACGCCGCCGGTCAAATGAAGGTCAATCAAAAAAACCAGTAGTTGTTCAAAGACGAAAGGACTTCACGGCACAGTTCCTTTCGTCTTTGTTTTTTTGAGGAACAGATAATGAC
>JAIBCA010000003.1 GCA_019694345.1 Pyrinomonadaceae bacterium
ATAACGTAATCTGCATTTATAACACAATTTGACGCTAACGCGAACCAGAAAGGTTGCGTCCGATGTCATCTTCGAAACACGTTCCGCGGGCCTTTACCTCATCGGACGCGGGTACACTACCGGGCTTTTGTTGCCCGCCTTGTCGACCGCGCGCACGCCGAAGAAATAATTGTCCTTGGACATTCCCTTCGCGGTGTAGGTCAGCACGTTGCCGACAAACTTAGCGTTGGTCCACTCGGCCGCCGTCGTGTCGCGCCAGACGACCTCGTAACCGGCGATGTCGGCGTCGGCGTTGGCGTCCCATTTCAGCTCGGTGTCGTTGGTCAGTTTGCTGGTGACGATGCCTACGTTCGCCGGTTTGGCCGGGGCGTTGGCGAGGCTCGCGAGGGCGATCAGATTGACGCGGGCAACATTTGCCGTGTATTCAAAGTCAACAAATTCGGGCGTGTCGCCGTAGAAAACACCGTTCTCGGTGCGGACGTTCTGATGCTGATGGGTATAGTCCTCATCGGACTCGGTAATGCGGACGGCCGTAAAGCCGCGTTCGACGAATGGGATGTGGTCTCCGCCGCGGCCGTACCGGTCACGCCGATAGATCATCATCACGCCAAAATTTTTGAGATAACGGGCGGTCTGTTCTTTGATATAACGGGCAAGCTGGCGGGACGCCGAATCATTCTCGCCGCCGACGCTGCGGCGCGTGTTTGCCTGCTGCTCGGTCTCGCTTGATGGTACGCCCTCGCTGAAGACGCGAACCTTGTTTCGGTTGATAGACCCCTTCTGTGTCGTCACGCCGCCGACGATGTCATTGGTAAACATCGCCTCGATATTTATCTTGGTTTCCTTGGCCCGCTCGGCAAAATTTGCCGCTCCGAGCAGCCCCTGTTCCTCGCCCGGCACGGCCATAAAGATGATCGTCGCGTCAAAACTCCGCTTTGACATTACGCGGGCGAGCTCGATCGACACGGCCGTGCCCGAGGCGTCATCGTTCGCGCCGGGTGCGTCGCACTTGGCGTCGGTCGGGCTCGAACACATCGAATCGTAATGGCCCGAGACAACGTAGTAGCGCTTGGCATCAGTTTTGCCATTAAGTATCGCAAAAACATTGGTCAGCGTGGTCGGTTCGGGGATGCGGTTCGCCTTTGGCTGAACGAACGCCTCTTTCTGAACGTCGAGACAGCCGCCGCATTCTTTGCTGATCTTGACGAATTCCTGATAGATCCAATCGCGCGCGGCCCCGATGCCGCGCGTCGGGTTGTCCTGTTCCGACAGCGTATTGCGCGTGCCGAAAGAGACGAGCTTACGGATCGATGCCTCGATGTTCTTGGCCGAGACCTCCTTTACCATCCTGGCGATCTCGGGATCCGGCTTAGCGGCAGTTTGGGCCGCTATCTGCACCGCAGATACACAAAGATACAGAGACACGAGTGCAATTATTCGGAATTTCATATTTTTGAAAACAAAGAAGATTTCTTCACATATTAGCACGGATGGGCGCAGATATTGAGCCGGCCAACATTGCCGAATATGTGCTTCTGCGGTGAAACGGATATTATCGGTTCATGATCTCAAACGCCTGCAAACGGTTGCCGTCCGCGGAATAGAGCAGGCCGCTCGTTTCGTCCGTCACGAACTGCGGATCGGGGTCGGATACGAGAGCGTATCTCGCGTCGCGGCCGTTGTGGATATTCACACCGACGAGGCCTTTGCGGTCAAACGGTTTTGGCAGGTCGGTGTAGAAATACATGTGATTCGAACGCAGTTCCGCTAACTGCTTTCGACGCAGAAGAAAGTTCGACAGTTTCTCCATCTGGCGGATCGGATCGACACGGTCAAAGACGCTCTCCTGCACGTCGGCACGCGACGGCGTCACGCGGTCGATCACCCGGCCGATGATCTGGCCGCGAATGTCAGTCACATTCGGGAGCGTCACCTGCAGCCCCGAGATCCGGCTGAGCAGCCCGGGTGTGCGCCCGAGCGATCCGTAAGCGTATATCCGTCGCGTGACATAGTTACGGAGCGAGTTGCCGGCCAGAGTCGAGAGGTCGAACGAGCCAAAGCGCGTTTTAAGCCCCGAGACGCGAAACGAGTTTACCGCCGCCGCGAAACTCAACCCGCTGCGTGCAAGCCCGATGGCCGAGGTCGCGAGCCCGCCGTAACGAAAATAAATTGCCGCCGCACGCAGGGCGATGCCCGTCACTATCTTCAGCACGCCGCGGCCGGGAGCCTTGTGCCGGACGCGCCAAAATTCCTGTCCCCTTTTCTCGCCGACGCGAAATGCCGCGATCTCGCTGCGGCCGCCCACGACAGCCTGGCCGCCCTCGTTGACTAGTACAAATTGCGCCTTTTCGACCTTGTGCTCACGTTTTGAACGCTCCTTTCCCGTCCGTGCGTCGAGCGTGATGAGGTCGTCCCGGTCGGCGATCACGATCGTTCCGGCATCGGCGAACACGAAGTTGGTCAGGCCCTTGTCCGCACCCTTATAACGCCAGAGCGTCTTACCGCTGCTGGTGTCGATCGCCGAAACTCCGAACGGGCCTTTCTCCTGTATCTCGCCGTCCCTGAGACGAGTAAATTGGCCTCCGGTGCGCACATACAGCACACTGCCGACCTGCGCCATCTCGGCACTGATGCCCAGGTCGTCGGCCTTCCAGTCGACGTCGCCCGTCTTTCGGTTGACCGCCCGCACACGGCCGCGGCCGGAAACGTAAACGTGGCCGTCGTCAACGATCGGGTCCGCCTCGGTCAGTGCGAGGCCGTCCTCATTTATTTTGAACTTTTCGCGTTCTTTCTCTTTGCCGGTTCGGGCATCGTACGAGGTCGCCCCGTCGTAAAACACATACAGCCGTCCGTCGAGCAGCAGCGGAGCACGATAATTGTCGAGGGTGAACGCCACCTCGCCGATGCCATCGCCAAACCTCGCGGGCATCATCTCGATCGCGTCTTCGAGGTCGCGTTTCCAGATCTCATCGCCCGTTGAAAGCTGCATCACGTGAATGACCGGCTTTCGCTTGAGGCTCTCGCCGGCGTTGCCGCGCGCGTCCTTTACCATCACGACCGCGATCAAGTCGTTCTCAGGATCGACGGCGAGCTGCATCACGTCACCCTTGACCTTTTCACTCAGCCATAGGCGCGAGCCCGAAACGATATCGACCGCTTCGAGCCGCGACTTGCTGCCGACATCTTGCGTAAACAGGATCACGTCGGTATCGGGAACAGCGGTGACGGCCGTTTCGCCGATCTTGCCCGTCGGCCTCCGCCACAGGCGCTCGCCCGACGTGCCATCGACCGCGTACAGGCTTCGTTCGGTGCCGGCGATAATGATGCCGAGATCACTCGTCTGGTAGTACCTGATCCTCGAATCGAGCGGTGCCTGCCATGCCGGCTGGGCGGCGGCCGAGATGGCAGAAATGCAAAGAACGCACAAAAGTAATGCTGTTACTCTCATGCGTTCTATTTTAACCCCTGCGGGGGCAGGATCGAAGAATTATTGTATTCGGTACGCCTTTTCCTTCCACATTACGACCACCGTGCCGTCGAGCGTCTCGGCAATATTGCGGAGCCCGCCGTCGAGATCCTTGTATTCGCCCGAACCGCGGCTCACCTTTTTGGTCGATTGTCCCTTGTAGGCAAGGTCGTACCAGACGCCGCCGCGTCGATCGAATGATTTGCCGTTGACCGTCCGCAGCGAGTTTTCGGTGATCACATTCTGCGTCTGCATCTGGACCTGAGCGTTTGACGGACCGGAACGGACCGGGCCGCTCTTTTTAGCCGCCATCGGAATGTCGCGGGCAAGACTGTCGTTGTTCGCCTTTGAGGCGACGGCCGAGTCCTCTTCTTTTGCTTTCAGCGTCCCGTCGTCACTCTTTGCTTCGCCGACCACCGTCGCCGGGACTCCGGCTGCCGGAGCGGGCGGCGGCGCGGCGACCTCAGCGGTTCGCCTTGCGTCGGCATATGCCTCCGGCTTTGGATCACTCCCAACGCGCGTATTTGCAGCTTCGGCGGTTGATCCATCGGTCCGGTTGGCCGCGGCCACGGACGAATTGGCCGTTGAATTCGGCGGCGGCATCGGAGCCGAATTGGCGGCAACGGCCGACGGAGCCTTGTTGGCGGTCGGATAGTCTGCCTCGCCGCCGTAGAATGGCCCGCCCTGCACTGGCCCCGGCTCGGTCGCCCGAGAGATATCCGAGTTTGGCCGGTTCCTTTCCTGCAGCACAACGTAACCGAGTATTCCCGAAAAGGCGAGTATCACAGCGCCCATCGCGGCCGCGAGAGCGGGTGTCGCAAATAGCCGTTTATACCACGGAATGATCTGGTCGGGTGCCGTGTCGGTCCGCGTTTCGGCCTCGGCCGCAGCCGTTTTGACCTCAGCCCCGCTGTTCAGGAGTATCGTCTGCGACAGCACTCGGCGGCACCGGTCGCAATCGGCGATGTGCTCCATATAGAGAGCCTTCGACCTCTGCGGCAGGGCGTTTTCGACAAATGCCGCGATCGTATCAGCGTCAAGGTGCGGCGAACCGGCAGCCGTCCCGGCCGCACCAGTCCCGCTCCGCGCTTTTCGCAGGATCGCGTCTATCTCTTTGTCGAATTCAAGTTCCATCACTTAATGTTCGAAAGGCTGAGAGTGAAATGTTAAAAGCGTGACACGCGAGCCCATTGGACCGCTGTCTCACTCTTTTGCTTTTTCACTCTTTCACCTTTCATGGTTTTCGTAACCCAACTATAGAACGCCTCCGGTCCAAATATCTTGCACAAAAGCCAAAACCAACAGAACGGCGAACATAGTTTCGAGGTTTAGCCCAAGGTTGGCGGCGGTCTCGCTCAGATGACGCTTGACCTCGCCGTCGGTCCATCCGTGTTTGGAACGCAGTTCGCGTTCGACGCCTTTGCGGATATCCGCCTGCACACGTGTCAGCTTTCGGCTGGCCGTTGCCTCGTGGTAACCGAAGGTCGCGGCGATGTCCTTCAGCTTCAAACTGTCAAAATAATACATTTTGAGGATGAGGCGGTCCTCAGCCTCGAGCCCGGCGATCGCGGCGGACAACGCCTCTGAAACGTCGGCTGCCGTCTGTCCGTCACTGAACAGTACCTCGGGATTTTCGCCGTGCGTGGCAAAATGGTCGTGATCGCTGCCGGCCGCCTCGTTGGCAAGGTTCTCAAATTCGCGGTCTTCCTCGATCTGGACAAACTTCGACTGTTTGCGAAACTCATCCACCGCCAGCTGCGAAACCACCGCCCGCAGCCATCCGGCAAGCGAACCTCGACCGGAATAGTAGGCCAGCTTGCTCTTCTTATTGCCGTCGGCATCGACCCTCAACCCGTACAGCTCGGCCCAGATCGAACTTGCAAGGTCCTCGGCGTCCTCGCTGTTTGACGAGATCTTGCGGGCCGCTGACCTGACGGTCGAGTCAAAATTGGCGACCAGGTCTTCCCACGCCTTTTCGTCCCCGCGTTCGCAGGCGACGATCAGGCACAGGTCGTCAGCCCGAATGTCGTGAACGAACTCCTCGATATCGGTATGAGCTGCATTGGGCGTGTCACGCAGCAAATATTTCTCGACCGCCGCCTCGACACGCGACGCGATATCAGCCCCCGTCAGACCACGTGCATTCTCGGCGCGTGAGATCAGGTGCTCAATCGCTTCGGTAACCGTACTTTTGTGCTTTTCGGCGATCGGGCTCATTCAAAAAGATGACAAGATTTTAGCACTCTTTTGATGAATGTTTTAGTGTTTGGAGTTGTTCGGGTCCAAACCTAAGTGGCGGAGCCGCGCATTCCCGGCTTCGCTATACAAGCCCTCTACTTCAGATGCTTGCGCAGGAACGACACGATCTTGTAGCCGTCGTAATAGACCCACGGCTTTTCGCCGAGGGTGTAGTGGCCGCAGGGTATCGCGGCCTTGCTGTGTTTGATCTTGTGGCGGCGAAGGGCGTTCATCGTATCGCGTGATAGGTCGACCGGAAAGCTCAGATCGTAAAGCGTGTAGATATATCGCTGCGGACGCGGCGGCAGCTTTGCAAGGCGCTCCATATACGCCATCGGCGAAATGGGCAGCCAGTATTCCCGCAGCTCGTCGAGGCCGACATTCTCGCCGATGCCCTCTTTGACATGATAGGTCGAGAGGCCTTCCCAAACGACGTCGGCGACATAGCCCGAAACATGGTTGAAGACAGCCGTGTCGATCTGCATATCGTGCGCAAAGGCGAAAAAGCCGACGCACGAACCGATACTCGTACCGACAAGTCCGATCTTTTCATAGCCTTGCGACTTGAGCCAACGCACGGCCGAGCGCGTATCGACGACCGACTGACGCAGGCTCTGCAGCGTGCGCCCGACGTTCGGGGCAACTAGATAATCAGCACGCTCGAGTTCCGGCGGTTTCCGTTCCTCATGGTAGGGCAGCGTCATTCGCAAAGCCGAAAACCCGAGACGGTTGAATACCTTGCACAGGTCAAAGTAGGTACCCGCCTTGGCGTTCCAATGCGGCAGCACGAGCACGGCGGCCTTTTTGTCGCCGTCGCTCGGAAAATAAGAAGCGTAAACAGTATTGTTCTCTTTCGACGGCGTCTCTATGCCGCTTGTCCAGGTCAGCAGGCCGCCGCTGAGGCTGTAGTCGGCGATCTCTGGCGAGCAGAAAAAATCTTCGCTGTGCTCGATCGTATATTTTGAAAACTCGCTGAATAGTTCGCGCGGGTCGCGGCCCTCGGCGTTATCGGTGATGTATTCCGTTCCCCAGTCAAACGGATGCACGACGCGGTTATCTTCGAGAAACGCGTGATACCGCTCGCGTTTGTGCATGTAACGTTTGAGCATGATCTATCAAAATTTAATCACAGATGGCCGGCCCTTGGCATCCGCCGGCGGCTTAATATTCTACGAGATCTCGGTTACGGTGCCCTTTTTTCGGACAAGGTACACGATGCCCGAAAAATCGTCCGTCATCAAGAACGAGTTGGCGTCGAGTTTCATGATGTCGCACGGGCGGCCGTTGACCACGCCCCGCTGCAGAAAACCGTTGATAAAGTCCTGCAGCCGTTGCCCCTTTCGCATAATGACGACCTTGTAGCCGTGGCCGATCGCCTTATTGGTCGAGCCGTGCAGCGAAACGAGGAAAGCGCCCTTGATGGCCGGCACCGAGTCGGCGTCGTCAAAATAATCAAACCCCAATGCCGACGAACGTGCCGGAAAGAACGCGTACGGAGCCGCCACGCCCGTGCACTGGCCGGGGCGTTTGAATTTGGGATCGGCGAATATCTTACCGCCGGATGAGTGGCAATACGGCCAGCCGTAATCGGCCCCGCGTTTGAGTGCGTAAAATGTTTCGTCGGGCTTCTGCAGCCCGAGATGGTCAGAACCCTGATTGGTCGCAAAGACAAAGTTGCCGATCGCGCGCAGGCCGACCGCGTTGCGTAAGCCCCGTGCAAATTCGCGTTGATCGGTGCCGTCCGGGTTCATCTCGACGATGCTTGCGCGTATTTTCTCTTTTTCGACACATGCGTTGCAGCTCGACCCGACCGAAACGTAGAGTTTGCCGTCCGGCGAGAACGAGATCGTACGGGTCAGGTGCCAGCCGCCGTACTTGTAACTCAAGCCGTAATCGGGAAAGGTCGCGAGCGTCTGGGGCCGTGTGTCGGTCGGCGTTGTCTCGCCGCGGGTATATTTTCGCCGGGTCAGCTTTTCGGTCTCGGCCAGATAGAACCATTCCTGTCCGTCGGCATCGCGGTAAAACTGGACGCTGTTCGGGTTATGCAGGCCGGTCATGTACGGGATTACCTTTGAGAATTTGCCCTTTGCCGGATCCCAGCCGTCGAGGATGTAAACCGTGCCGCGCTTGTTGTCGGTCAGGTTGTACATATCGGTAACGAAGATGCGGCCGTCCGGCGACTTGGCAAAAAATCGTACGCGCTTGAGCCCCTCAGCGGCCGGAATGATCTCAAATCCGTCAGCTATATTCAGCGTGAACGCCTTGCCGTTCTTCAATGCGACACGCGTCGGCACCAGCTTTGGCTGGCCGAAAACGCTCGCGGCGATCAAGAGTGTCAACAAAAGCGGTAGTATTTTCATCGTTTTCGTGATATTCGTGTACTTTATGGCAAAAAATAAATTTGATATCGATCGATTTCGCATCGCTGAAGGATCAAAGGTCGAACTCGACCACCACCCCACCGACCATTCAGGCGGCTACACCGATAAGAAGATGGCCGTCGCCGACCTTGCCAAAAATATCGAGCGCCTGACCGAGCTTCAGGATATCCTTTACGCTCAAAATGTTCACTCACTACTGATCATTTTTCAAGCGATGGACGCCGCCGGCAAGGACGGGGCGATCAAGCACGTGATGAGCGGACTCAATCCGCAGGGCTGTCAGGTGACGTCGTTCAAACAGCCTTCGTCAGAGGAGATCGATCACGATTTTCTCTGGCGCTGTCAAAAGGCTCTGCCCGAACGCGGCCGCATCGGTATCTTTAACCGTTCGCATTATGAGGAGGTGCTGGTTGTCCGCGTCCATTCGGGCATTTTGCAGCTCCAGCAGCTGCCCGACAACGTAAAGAACGACAAATTCATTTGGAAAAAGCGGTTTCGCCAGATCCGCGATTGGGAACGGCATCTGACCGAAAACGGCACCCACGTGCTCAAGTTCTTTCTGCACGTTTCAAAAGACGAGCAGAAAAAACGCTTTCTCGAACGGATCGACATTCCTGAAAAGAATTGGAAGTTTTCGGCAGGCGACGCCAAGGAACGCGTCTTTTGGGACGACTACATGAACGCTTACGAGGACGTGATGGAAGAGACCTCGACCGAACACGCCCCGTGGTACGTCATTCCGGCAGACAAAAAGTGGTTCACGCGGCTCGCGATCTCCGAGATCATCGTCCGCAAGCTCGAGTCGCTCAAGATGTCGTATCCGGTCGTCAGCCCCGAACGTCTGGTCGAACTACAGGAAGCCAAGAAGATACTCGAGGGCGAGATCGCCCCGCATCTGTTGGTGAAAAAGACAGAACCTGCCGCAAACGGAAAGAAGAAACCGGAGCGGGCCAAAAAGTCGAAGAAGTGACCGCTGCCGCTATTTGGCGGGTACGATACGCAAGATGCGATCGTCATCTTTGCCCGGATTGGCCCGGCCGTCGCGGTTCGATGTCGAAAAATAGATAAACCCGTCCGGTCCCTCGGACATTTCGCGGATCCGCCCGACCGTACCCTCGAGCAGATTTTCCTGCGACGTGACGGTTCGCCCGTTTAGCGTCACTCTGATGATGCGTGCTCCGCGCAGGCAGCCGAAAAAGAAATTTCCCTTGAACGCCGGAAAGGCAGCACCGTTATAGAACATCCCACTGCCGGGAGCGCAGGCCGGGCTGTATTCGAGCAGCGGCGAGACCATTCCCTCGCGTTTCTCGGTATGGTGTATCTCGGGCCATCCCAAATTCTTGCCCGCCTCGACGATATTTACCTCGTCACCGCCCGACCCCTTGCCCTCGAATGTACTCGGCCCATGCTCGGTCTGAAACATCAGGCCCGTTCCCGGCTGCCACGCCAGGCCCTGTGCGTTGCGGTGGCCGTAGCTCCAAACCTCAGGCCGTGCACCCGGCGTCTTGACGAACGGATTATCCGGCGGCACTGTGCCGTCGTCGTTTAGCCGCAGAGTCTTGCCGACCAGTGAATCGAGCTTTTGGGCAAGCGGCCAATCGGTCGAATCGCCTGTCGTCACGTACAGTTTGCCGTCCGGGCCGAATCGGCACCGCATCCCGGCGTGATTTGGTGCTCCGGGCACGTTGTCGATGATCGTTTTGGGCTCGGTAAACTTGCCGCCCGCGTATGTGTATCGCATCACCTTTACGCGTTTGCCCTCGTTGTTATGGGCGTACGCGAGGTAGATGAATGAATTTTTCGAAAAATCAGGATGGATCGAGATGTCCATCAGGCCGCTCTCACCCGACGGCTCGACGTCCGGTACGACAAACACCGGCTCGACGCGCAATTTGCCGTTCTCGATGATGCGAACGCGGCCCGGACGCTCGGTAAATATCAGATCCTTGTTCGGCAGCCACGCAAAGCCCCACGGCACCTCAAGGCCCGTGGCGACGGTTTCGACCCGGAACCGAGTGTCTTTGGCCGTGGTTTCAAAGACCTGGTTTTCGCCAATTCCGGTGGCCGCCGCACCGCAGGCCGCAAACAACACGGCAACGCAAACGATCAGAATTTCCGCGGATCTCGGGCTTGTCATTTCTCAATATTAGCAATTTGAAGGGGTCAAGGGTCAACTTTCGTGCCTTTCGGCGAGTTCGGCCCAGCGTTCGAGGTCAGCCTCAAGCTGTTCATTTAGCTTTTGCTGTTCGACAAAAAGTTCGTGCACCCTGCCCGCGTCGCTAGCCGCGGCGGCGAGTTCGGCGTCGATCTCGGGCAGACGCTTTTCGGTCTCGGCGATGCGGAGTTCGACGGCCTCAAACTCGCGAAGTTCCTTGAACGACAGCTTATTGGACCTCGGCTTAACGGCGGCCGGGATCGCGGCCGACGCTGCCGCAGAGTTGGCCGCCTCGAGCTCTCGGCGATCGGCTTCCTCTCTTTGGCGACGTTCGAGATACGCTGAGTAATCGCCGGCATATTCGCGGACGCGGCCGCCAGGCTCAAAGCGAAAAATGCTATCGACCGTTCTGTCCAGAAAATAGCGGTCGTGGCTGACAACGATCAGAGCACCGGCAAAATCGTCCAGATACTCCTCGAGTGCGATCAGCGTCGGGATGTCGAGGTCGTTGGTCGGCTCGTCAAGCAGGAGGACATTCGGCGATCCCATCAATATCCGCAGCAGATACAATCGCCGTCTTTCACCGCCCGAAAGGTTGCCGATCACGGCGTATTGCTCGGCCGGCGAGAACAAAAACTTTTCGAGCATCTTGCCCGCGGTGATCTGTGTGCCGTCGGCGGTCGTCACATATTCGGCGACATCGCGGATGTAGTCGATCACCCGCTGCTCATCGTTCAACTCGCGGCTCTCCTGATCGTAATAGCCGATGTGCACGGTCTGACCGATCTCGATATCGCCATTGCTCGGGGCGACCCGGCCGGTGATCATATCCAGCAACGTCGTTTTGCCGGAACCGTTCGCGCCGATGATGCCTATCCGATCGTCGCGCTTGAGCAAGTACGTAAGGCCGTCGACCAGCACGTTATCGCCGTACGATTTTGAGACGCCATTGATCTCGATGACCTTTGTGCCGAGCCGTTTTGACCCGATCGCGATATCGACCTCGCCCTTGGCCTTTTCTTTGGGCACGGCCATCAAAGCATGGGCGGCCTCGATGCGGTGTTTGGACTTGCGCGTCCGGGCCTTGGCACCGCGGCGAAGCCAAGCCAGCTCCTTCTTGATCAGTTGTTCGCGCTTGTGGCCCTCGACGGCGCGGAGCTCTTCCTGCTCAGCCTTTTTCTCGAGGTAATAGGCATAGTTCCCGCCAAAACTCTGCACTTCGCCGCGATCGACCTCAAAGATGCGGTCCGTCACGCGGTCCAGAAAATAGCGGTCGTGCGTGACCAGCAGCAGGGCCCCGGTGTACCGCGCCAGATATGCCTCAAGCCACTCGATCGTGTCAGCATCGAGGTGGTTGGTCGGCTCGTCCAGAATGAGAATATCGGGTTTGAATATTAGTTCGTGGGCAAGCGCGACCCGCTTGCGCTGACCGCCGGACAGCGTGCCCATCAGGGCCGACGTATCGTTGATCGCCAGCTGCGAGAGCACTGTCCGAGCGTTGGTCTCGATCTCCCAGCCGCCATTCATCTCGAGATCGTGCTGCAGTTCGGCGACGCGTTCGAGCAGTTTTGGGCTGTCGTTGCCGGCCGCGAGGTCGTGACAGGCGGTCTCGTATTCGAGGATCGTTCGCATCACGCCGCCGCTCGAGGCAAATATCGTCTCAAGCACGGTCAGGCCGTCGTCAAACTGCGGATTTTGAGCGAGAAAGGCGACCGACTTGCCCTTTGCCCGGACAACGCGGCCGGTGTCGGGCTCCTCAAGCCCGGCGATGACCTTGAGCAGTGTCGATTTGCCCGAACCGTTGGCTCCGATGATGCCGATCTTGTCCCTTTCCTCGAGGCCCAGCGTCACGCCTTCGAAAAGCGGCTTGAACCCGTAGTTCTTCGAGACATTTTCGAGCGAGAGGATATTCATAACGTGCTTACAAAGTTAGCTGAATTAAGTGAGCCTGGCATTTCGCGTACCGATCGCTGTCCGCCTTGGCACGGTCAACTCGTCAAACGCCTGTAAATATTCGGCATCCGCTCGGGCAGGCTGAGGACGTCGTCGATGATCGTGTAGCCGACATTGCCGTAAAGATCCTTGAGCTCGGCTTCGGATTCGCGGTCGATCGTGATGCAAAACGGCGTGATGCCGCTCATTTTGGCTTCGGTCAGAGCCTCGCGAACGTCCTCGCGTGCGTAGCGGGCATCGCCGTAATCGTGATCGTACGGCCGGCCATCGGTCAGTATGATCAGAAGCTTGGTACGCGATTCCTGACGCAGGAGCTTATATGCGGCGTGACGGATGGCGGCCCCGAGCCGCGTATTGTTTTGAAACGTGATCCCGCCGATCCTACGTTCGATCTCGTCCGAATATTTTTCGGAAAAATCCTTTACGACGTAAAACTTCACGTTCCGGCGGCCCTCACTCGTAAAGCCGTTGATCGAATAGACATCGCCGACCGCCTCGAGTGCTTCGCTCATCAAAACGAGCCCCTCTTTCTCGATCTCGATGATCCGCCGTCCGGGATGCGTGTATGGCTGCAGCGGATTTCGCGTGATGGTGCGGGCCGTCGATGACGACTGGTCGAGAAGAAGCGAAACGGCGACGTCACGCTGCTTTCGCAGCCGTTTGGTATAGATATTCTCGGACTGCTGGCCGTCGGCCCGCCGATCGACGACGAGATCGACCAGAGCGTTCAGATCGTAATCTTCGCCGTCTAGTTCGCGATTGACCCTCGTCAGATTTTCGGGCTTCATCAGCTGAAACTGATGCCTGATCGACGATATCACGCCGCGGTAACGGGTGCGGGCGAGTTCTACAAATGTGCGGTCGCCGAGTTTGACCTTTTTTTCGATCACTCGGCTCCAGCCGACGCGATGATCGTTCAGTTCGCGGTCCCACTCATCATAGGCAAAAGCGACGTCATCCGCCTCGAGTGCTTGTTCCGGTACCTCGCTTTGCGACCAGGCCTCCGAGCCCTGCAGTTCGTCGGGTTCGCCCTCATCGTCGAGGCTGTTCCACGCGTTGAAAAGGTCTGAAACATCCTTGGCTTCCTTAGGCTTCTCGCGCTTTACCTGATCCTCGGTCACCGCCTCGGCCGCGTCTTTGTCGTCGTAGGCAAATTCGCTTTTTTCGTCGGTCTGTTCGGTCTCTGTCTCCTGATTCTGTTCGGGGGTCACAGCCTGAAACAGTGTGTACACGCGGCTCGTCGCCATGATCGAATCGGCGACGGTCGAGGCTCCATCGCCGACGTCGCTGACCGCAACGTACTTTTCGACGATCGCCTCGACCTCGGAAACGATCTGCCCGTAGAATCTGCGTGCATCGTCGGTCGCTCCGCCGCACATCGTGATCTGAAACAACAATTCGAACGGGACCTGATGCATCGGCAGATCAAAGATATAAGGCCGATGCTCACGCAGAAAATTCTGCATCAGATCGAGGTCCTTCCTTAGTCCCCGATAGCTGCCGCGAAGTCGGCTGTCGATCCGTGCGTTCTCCATCGTGCCGAAGATCTTTCTCGCAAGCCGCGGTTCGGGAAAGGCGGTCAGCACCGCTCGATAGTCCGAGCCCTTGGGCAGCTTTTTCCGCTTTTTTCGCCTTTCGGCGGCTATCTCTTCATCGGAAAGGGCACGTTCCCCCTTTTGTACATCCTCGATATAGCCGGCCAGCGAGAATGCGTCGGTTTCGTCGGCCGTCGCTTCGTAAAGTTCGCTCAGTTCGGCAAAGGCGGCCTTGAGTTCGGTCGTGTCGCGGTCAAAGGTGCCGAATTCGATCTGTCCCGCGCCGTGCGCGGCGAGCACTTTGTAGAGCCGAAAGTCCATTTCGTCGTCATCAAACTCGGTCACGGTCGTCGGCAGGTAGATCGTCTTGCCGTCACCGATCCGCGATTCCTGCGGCAGCTCGGTTATGGGAGCGATCTCGACCTCTTTGCCGGTCAGGGCCTCGACGTACATTCGCAGGACGGTCTGGACCTTCTCGAGCGGCAATCCGGATCGCGCCTGCTGCAGCCGCGACGTAGACTCGCGCGTCTCGAGGGCAAAATAGCTGCGGCGGGCCTTTGACGATTCACCCGAATGATCCTCGATACCACTGCCGATCCACTGTTCGAACTGTTCGAGCGACACGCTCCGCAGTGCCGAGGCACTCGACTTAAAGGCGGCGAGCGCACTCTCGGCGTCAGACTCGGCGATCTTTGCCGTCAGTTGGAGTACGCGGGCGATGGCTTCGCTGTGGTCCTCGCGCTTATTGCGGGTCAGGGCCGCTATGACCTTGGGCGTTGCCCGCAGAAACGCTATCAGGACGGCGTTGCCGTGGCGGGCGACGGTGCGGGCGACCAGCTTCCAATCGTCAAAGACCGCATCGGCGGCACCGAGAACGTCGCTGCCGGACGCCACAAAATGCAGCGTGACACTGCCGCCAAACTCCAAAAACTGTCCCGCACAACGCAATAACCTGACCGCGTTCGGCGGCGACACCTTGGCCAGAGCGTCGGGCAGTCCGGCCCAGAGGTCGGCGGTCATTCCACCGGTACGTTCGGCAAACTGGCGAGCAAGTGCGAGTGCCTCGGCCGCGACTTCGCCGCTGTCCGCCGATCTGAGCGTGGCGGCAACGGCCGGCGTGTGCTGCAGGAACTCGGCACTGTGCTTTGCCGAACGCTGAGCTATCTCGAATGCGACCGCAAAGATCTCCCCGAGCAATTTCGGATCGCCGACCTCGCGGGCGATATTCGGAACCGCCCGAAATGTCTCAAGCGCGATCGAACTAGAAAGCACCAGTTGACGGGTACAGATCTGAAACACGACCGCCCTGGCGATCTCTGGAACGGGTTTGAGTCCCGCCACGCCCTCGGCAAAAAATGCCGCACCGACATCGGCATTTCCCATCGCCAGCCGTCGCCCCATCTCGCCCCACAGCCGCAGATCCTCGGCAGACAACAGTTTTGCGGCACGCGGCACGGCCTCGACGAATTCGCGGCTGACACGCAGGCTGACACCCGCGAGTGCGGCGCTCATCTCGAGCGCGGCACGCTTCTTATCGCTGGGCAGCCTGCCGAGCCGTGCGGCAAGGCCGGTCAGGGTCTTTTTGTTTTTCGGGCCGTCTTCCATCTATGATTCAAGTCTAAGAATTGACGGGCAGATTGTCCAAAACATCGGAACTTATCGCCCGCACGAGGCGTAATCGATGTTTGACCATCGACCTGATCATACCCAATGAAGAATAGTTTCTATCGGATATTTTCGCTGCTTTTGGTGTGTTTCGCCGTTACGGGCGGTGCCTCCGCACAATCGGCTGACTTTGTATTTCGGCCTGGACGCCTAGCCGTCGGAACCGTTTACCATTACGTCAAGACCAACATCGACGGCACCCAGCCGGAGAATATCTCGCTGTACATTGCCGGCCGGGATCGTATCGAGTCGCTGAAGTTTCACGAAAAAGGCGAGCGTGCCGGCTTGGTCAAAGCCGAAATGGACTGGGCCTCGTTTCTGCCCAAAAAGCTCGAATCGTGGCAGGTGATGTCGCAAACCGAACAGCGGCTCTTTGCGACGCTGACCTATCACCCGGCAGAGCGTGCCGTCGAGGTGTCGATCCCGGCGATGCGGCCCAAAGCGGAAATGGCTTCGATCGGCCGTGTGCCGTTCCACCTCTACAACTTTGACCTTGCCAGCCTCAACGTCTCATTTCCTCATCTGGCCGATCCAAAAGGCACATTCACCGTCGGCATCGCAGACCCGACATTTAAGAACGACGGCCCGATGTTCGCCTATCGAGGCGAGCTCCGCGTCGCCTATGAAAAGGACGAGGTCCGCAACGGCGTCAAGTGCCGCCGTTACTCGGCCGCGGGCGCGGGCATCGGCGGCAAAGGCACGATCTGGGTCAATAAAAAGCTGGGCCACATAGAGGATATGGAATTTGACGTCGCCAATAATCCCGATTGGCAAACATTCAAGCTCAAGCTGCGGAGGACCGAAAAGATGAGCGGCGAGGGGTGGCAACGGTTCATCGCATCGCAATTCTGACCCGTCACATCCGCGGCGGAATGCCGTCGAAATAGATAAAGATGTGCCAGCACGCATTGGTGCCGTATTCGATCAGCGCGTCGAGTTTGTTGGCCCGCTCCATTTCGGCAAGCTTGGCCATTACAAAATTCTGCTCCTCGGCCGTCATATGTTTGCGGGCAAGGTCAAACGCACATCCCGACGTGTGCGGCGGCAGTGAGCCCTCTCCGCGGACCTTGAACGAATTGGCGTTGGTCGCGTTGAGGCTGATCTGATAGTCCATCGAGCGGGTCAGTGAGGTCACCCGCAGAGGCCGTCCAAATTTCTCGAGATATGCGTTAGCGACCTCTTCGAGCACCGGTTTGGCCCTTTTATTGAACATCCGGAGCAGCCTGATACGCATCTGTTTTCGGTGCGACGGGTCGTTCAGATCGTATTTCTGCCCGCCGAAATTGGCCGCAAGTTGTTCGAGCGTTTTGTACTTTGGCGACCCGGGAGCGATCTCGGCATTGCCGGTCTGAAAGCTGAATGACGTGAACGGCCCCTCGCCCGCACTGCCGCCGACGACCAGATAGTAGCTCTTGGTCGCCATCGGCATCTCAAAAAGCTCCTGCTTCAGCCGCTTTTCGGCCAGCTCGGCAAAATCCATCGGCTGCAAATAGCCCGTTCCTTTCATCTGCTGCAGCTTTGCTTTTTGTTTGATCACGCCGTCGCCAAACAGCTCTTTTGGCACGTCGAGCCCTGCCGGCCGGATGCCCGTTTCGCCGTTGCGGGCCTCAAGCGACTTGCGCTCCTGTGCCGCCAGAAACGCGGCCGTTACGTTGAGGTCGATATCGTCGACAGCCGCGGGATCGGCCTTGATATCGGCGACGCTCGTCGTGTCGAGTTCCTTTTCCTCCGTTTCCCAAGACGCGATCAGGTCATCAAGATCGTCTTCGTCCTCGCCGCCAAGCGGGTCGATGACGCGTTTCGGGATCAATCCCGATGCAAGTACCGGGCGAGCCGCACCGCTGTTTGCGGCATTTCCGCTGCCGCCATTGCGGCTGACCACCAACAGGGCGATCAACGCCCCAAAAACGATGACGAAGGTCAGAGCTCCCGCGGCGATCAGCATCTTAGTCTGTGCACCGTTGCCCCCGGCCGCATTGTGAGCGGCGGATGCGGCGGGTTGGGCCGTCGATATCGGGGCCGGCGGGGCCTCTGCCCTAACGGGCGGCGGCACGGCCGCGGAGGCGGCACCGTCGATCTCGATCCGGATCTTGGTCGAACTGCCGATCGTCAGCACATCGCCGCTGCGCAGAATGCGCGGTGCTCCGCTGATGCGCTCACCGTTCAGGAATGTGCCGTTGGTCGAATCCTCATCGACGACGAGCAGCTCGTCATCCTCACGAAATATGGTCGTATTTTTTCGGGAGAGGCCGCTGTCGCCGATCACGATCTGCGCCGGTGGCGTGCGGCCGATGGTCAGTTCGTCCTCCAGCGTCACTTCACGGACGCCGTCGGGAGCATCGATGTGGAGTGTTGCGGTTCTCATCAATGATGGTGGTCATCATCGGATACCTCTTTCAGCTTTGAGATATCCATCAAACGAGAGAAATCGTCAAAGTGAAACATCGTATCGTCCTTACAGTGCTCACAATAAAATGTCACGTCCTCGCCGAGATACATGTCCTTGAGGTGATAGGCGACAAAACACCCGTAGCACCTCTGTATCCGCTTGCCAAATGTTTCGAGTACGTTCGCTTCCTGCTCCATCTATTTCACGACGCCGCGTTTCGAGCTTTCGATAAAGTCAACGAGCAGCGTCACCTCATTGCAGCCAGTGACCTCGGCGCGGATGCGTTCGAGGGCCTGTGTAGTATTCAATTTGGACGATAGCAGCAGACGAAACGCATGATTGAGCCCCTCGATCACGTCGGGTCCGTAACCGCGGCGCTTCATTCCGACCTTGTTCAGGCCGTAGCACTTGGCGTGGTTTCCCTGAATTATCGCGAACGGCAGAGCGTCCTTCACGACCACCGAGTAACCGCCGATAAAGGCCTCGTATCCGACGCGGCAAAACTGGTGTACCCCCGAGTACGCCCCGACGCTGGCCCGGTCGGCGATCTCAACGTGGCCCGCGAGTGTTGCCGCATTGGCCATAATGACGCTGTTGCCGACCTGACAATCGTGGGCGACGTGAGCCTGCGCCATCAGCAGATTGTCGTCGCCGATCCGGGTCACGCCCCCGCCGCCGACCGTTCCCCGGTGAATGGTGACAAATTCGCGGATCTGGTTTCGCTTGCCGATCACGGTCGATGTCGGTTCGCCCGCGTACTTCAGGTCCTGTGGGCCGAGCCCGATCGACACGAAAGGGTGAACGTGCGTTTCGTCGCCGATCTCGGTGATGCCGTCGATGACGACATGCGAGTCGAGCCTGACACCGGCACCGAGTTTGACCTCGGCCCCGATAGTGCAAAATGGCCCGATGTGACAGCCGTCTCCGATCGCCGCATCCGCATGGACGATCGCAGAGGCGTGGATGAATGAGCTCATACTTGCGGTTGGTCGTCCTCAGATGCGGCCGCCGGCGCACTCGGCTTTCGGGCGACCAGCCAGGTAAAGATGATCGTCGCCGGTATCGAAATAAAGATACCGAGAATGGCTCCGCCGACCGTTGTCACGACGATGCCGATCAGGCCCAGACGCAGCTTTTTATTGAAGTAACCGAAGAGCAGCGGGATCAGCCCGAGGCCAAAGCCGATAACGGCGTTGATCAGCGTAACCCACAAGAGGGCTTCGCGAGTGGTCAATTGATATGGTTCCATTTTATTGCTCCTTTGGTCGGTCGGCGATGATCGAAGTGATCGTCGCTTCGGCTGTAACCTGTCCTTCGACGGTGGCGACACCGCGCATCTTTTGTACCTTTGATCCGATCCTAAGCGTCGTGACCTCGAGCATCAGCGTGTCGCCGGGCACGACCGGGCGGCGAAATTTGCCGTCCTCGATGCCGGTAAAGAATGGTATCTTGCTGTCGCGGTCCTCAAACTCCCTGAGGGCGAGTATCGCCCCGACCTGAGCAAGTGCCTCGATCTGCAGCACGCCCGGCATGACCGGCGCACCGGGAAAATGCCCGCTGAAAAATGGTTCGTTGATCGTAACCTGTTTGATGCCGACGATCCGCACTCGCGGTTCGAGCTCGATGATCTTGTCCACCAGCAAGAATGGGAACCGGTGCGGCAGGATCTTTTGGATCGCAACTGAATCGAGGATGGTCATACTCCGAAATGATACCAAAAATCTAAAATACGAGTAGCCGGCAAAATACATTTACCGGCTACCCGTTGCTCTGGTTTGCGTTACGCCGCCGGCACCGAGCCGGCCAAAGCGTTATTTGCGTGCGTTGTAGAACGCGATGAAATCGGCCGTGATGTCGGTCTTTTCATCAAAGCCCATCAGGATCTGAGCTTCGAGCAGTTTCGGCCCGTCGAAGATCACCGCATAGCCTTTCGCCTTGGCGTACTCATTCATCGCCTTGAGGATGTCATCCGTGACCGGTCCAACGATCGCGTCATAGCGCTTGGCGTAGCGTGCCTTGGCATCTTCCTGCTTACGCTTCATGTTGGTCTCGAGGGTCTGGCCCTCATCGACCTTGGCCTGGATCGCGTTGCGGTCGGCCTGCGGCAGATTCTGCAGCTTCTGGATCTCGGCCGCGAGAGCCTCATACTTGGTCTGCATCGTCTTGAGTTCGTCATTGAGCGGCTTGAACTCGGCCTCGAGGGCGGTCAACGCGTTCTTGAACTTGGTGATGCCGGCTCCGGCCTTTTCTTCGGCAAAAAGGTAACTGTTGACCAGGCCGATCTTGCCGGCACCGGTCTGTGCAGCCCCAGCCTGAGCGTTTGCTGATACCGCGAACATCGCGGCAAATAAAAGGCTGAGGGCAGCTATACTGAATCTTCTCATTATTGTGTAGTACTCCTTAAACTCCTAGAAAAGTGCAATGCACTCTCTATTTCATCATCTATTTGAAACCTATTTTACGTAAACTGTTGCTTGTCGTTTCAAAAAAAGAAAAGCAATAGTAAGTTATCGAAAAATCCTTGTCAATTTCGGCCGCATCCGCCGCAATTCCGCCGTTAGAACGTTCGTCCGACGGTAAATCTGAATCCGTTACGCTTGCCCGGCAGGAAGATGCCCGGCAG